>ONWL01000128.1:3013-7968 GCA_900321525.1 uncultured Eubacteriales bacterium | reverse complement strand
CCAGCAGGTCAAATTCCTTGGTGGTAAACGCCTTTTCCTCTCCGTTGACAAAGACCCTTCTGGCGGTCTTGTCGATTTTCAGTCCTCTGATCTCGATGACATCGTTCTGGGGCATGTTGCTGTTCACCAGACGCTGGTACCGTGCCAGGTGCGCCTTGACCCGCGCCACCAGTTCGCTTGGGCTAAACGGCTTGGTCACATAATCATCTGCCCCCAATCCCAATCCATGGATCTTATCCACATCATCTTTCTTGGCAGACACCATGAGGATGGGCACATTCTTCACCTGACGAACCCGCTCACAGATGGTCATACCGTCTGTTCCAGGCAGCATCAGGTCTAACAGCAACAGGTCATACTCCTCCTCTAAGGCCGCTTTCAGTCCTGCGGTGCCATCTGTCTCAATATGTACCTCGAACCCACTCAGTTCCAGATAATCTTTCTCTAACTCTGCAATGGCCAGTTCATCTTCTACAATTAAAATCTTACTCATATAATCCTCCTTATGTATCTGGTTATCTCTACTATCATTTTTTCAAGACTGTTATGGTTTGTATGAAATAGCTGCGAAACACTCAACCAATTAAATGTGTGCTGACACATACAGCAAATATGGCGATCGAAGGCTCTTGAAAACGCCGGTACTTACTTTTTGGAGCACCAAAGTGAACAAAAAGTTTAGTATCCGCTGCGTTTTCACGATGCGAGAGCTTGCCTGAGAGAGCCATATTGTGTAGGTTGGCAGCACATTCCATATGTGAATGTGTTTCGCAAGTCCATTTCTTACTCCTCCACATGGCATTTCCGCAGCACGAAGTGCATAACCGTCCCGGTGCCCTCTCTGCTGGTGGCCCACACTTTTCCACCATGGTCTTCTAAGATCTTGCGGACGATGGACAATCCGATGCCACTGCCTCCTTTGGCAGAATTTCTGGAAGAATCGGTGCGGTAGAACCGGTCAAAGATATAAGGCAGGTCTTTCTGGGCGATGCCCTTTCCATTGTCTTCGATCTCTACCTGTACGAAATCTCCCACATCTAAGAGCCGCATGTGAAGCATGCCCTTCTCTTTGTCCATATATTTGATGGAGTTGCTGATGATGTTGTTGATCACCCGGCTGATCTGCTCTGCGTCTGCGATGACCATGGTTTCGCTGTCGCAGTAGTTGGCATAGTCGAATTCCACATTTTCCGATGCCAGCTCTGTCTGCAATTCCTCCGCACAATCCCCAAAATACGCACCTACATTGATTCTGGCAAAGTTATAGGGAATGCGGTTGGTATCGATTCTGGAATAAAAGGTCAGTTCATCGATCAGCTTTTCCATATCCTTTACCTTATTGTGGATGATCCGGATATAGCGATCCATCTTTTCCGGGGTATCTGCCACCCCATCCATGATGCCTTCCACATAGCCCCGCACTGTGGCAATGGGAGTACGCAGGTCGTGGGAAATGTTGCTGATCAGTTCCTTACTCTCCGCATCGGAAGCAATTTTTTCTTCTGTGGTTTCCTGCAATCTCCGGCGCATTTCCTCAAAGGCAATGCACAGCTGCCCGATCTCATCTTTTTCATTGCCTTCTATGGTGAAGTCCAGGTCACCCTCTTTGATTTTCAGGGTGGCAGTCTTCAACTCGTCCAGTGGCTGTACCAAAAAATAATAAATCCACATGGTCATCAAGCCTGCTGTCAACATCATAATCAAAACTACAACAAATAAAATCTCTGTGTATGCTCTTTTGATTTCTGGAAATACCGTGGTTGTATCAGAAATGATAAACACACTGGCAGGGTCCTGGTCATCCGGAAATATAAAATCTATCTGCCGCAGTACATGTTGGTCGTTGCCGATCAGACTGCTGGTATTTTCCTCCTGGTCTGTGCCATATGCCGGCAGTTCAGACAGCAACGAGGTCATTTCTTTGGGTGCATAAATCACCGTATTTTCTGCCCGTACCACCAGATGAAATCCCAATTCAGAAAAGGACTGTTCCAATTCCTGTAAAAAAGCCTGATCCCGAAACCGGATGGTATCTTCCTCTAGCAGCTCCTCTACCTGGTCTTGCAGCTGTCCTGCCCGCCTTCCTATCATCTGTACTGGAGCAGATGTCAGTGGGTTGATATTTAATGTAATCCCGTACGCTTTCTCAATCACCCCTATCTGATAATGAAGCATTCCAATGGATGCTGCTGAAATCAATATAATAGGGATAAACAATACTGCTAAAAATGTAATCCACATTCTTGTCCGCAGTTTCATATAAAGCCTCCTCGTCATACATGAAAGTCAGAACATACTGGCTGTCCATGCAAAAATGTATTCACTATCTCTAGTATAACACAGTTCCTAAGTCTTCGCCGTAAAGAATATTTTTCTTTTCTAAAAATTCCATAAAAATAAGGAGCAGCCGCTGCCCTTATTTCCGGCAAACATACTGCTCCTTTTCTATTTCATTCTCTCAGGCCATTGCCTGTTCCGTTCACTTAAACCATTGCTTATTCGCTCTCTATCCTGTTCAACTCTCCTGATTTCTTCACATGATTTCCGATAATCTCTGACACATCACTGATTGCAATAAATGCAGAAGAATCCACGCTATTGATGATTTCTTTCAATTCGTGAATTTCAAAACGAGTCAATACGCAGTATAGAATGACTTTGTCCCCGCTGACCAGACCTTCTCCCTTCATGATGGTGACAGTCCTACCCAGCTGCTGATAGATTTTCTCGGAGATTTCCTCCGCATCATTGGTAATGATCATGGCCGCCTTGGTCTGTTCCATACCATTTTCTACCATATCCAGCACTTTTGATGTAATGAAATACGTGAGCAAACTGTACATAGCTCTGTCAAAGCCAAACATAAAACCGGCAATGGCAAAGATAATTACATTGAAAATCAAAACGGTCTGTCCCACCGGAAGCTTAAATCTCTTATTCAACAGAATTGCCACTGTCTCTGTCCCATCCAGACAGCCGCCAGAACGGATCACCAGACCAACGCCAATTCCCAATATCACACCACCAAAACACACTGCCAGCAGATACTCACCGGTGGCATTGACCATAGGAGCAAAGATGGAAAGGAATGCGGAAAATACAATCATACCAAAAGCAGATTTCACGATGAACTGTTTTCCCATTTTTCGGCTTCCAATCAGCAAGAATGGAATATTCAACACTACTGTCAAAATACTCAGAGAAACTCCCGTCATATTGTGGATCATAATGCCGATTCCCACCACACCCCCATCTAAGATGGTGCAGGGCACCAGAAATTCCTCAATGGCAAAGGCGGCAATGATGGCACCGATGGCAATTCCAATCAAATCCATGACTAGTTTTACTTTTTTGTTTTTGAACACCCGCACTTCCTCCAAAACATATTTTCAACCTGAATGGCATGACAGCCCAGGCAGGTTCTGTCAAATGACAGTTCCCATACCTGAGCTGTACCTTAACATAGTATACTATTTTACGCCTGTTCTGTCAAATATCCTCTCAGCGCCTCTACCTTGTCGGTCTTCTCCCAAGGCAGATCAATGTCAGTACGTCCAAAATGTCCATATGCCGCAGTCTGCTTATAAATCGGACGGCGCAGGTCTAGCATCTTGATGATGCCTGCCGGACGCAGATCAAAGTTTTCCCGTACAATTTCTACCAGCTTTTCTTCTGGCAGCTTTCCGGTTCCATCTGTATCAATCATGATAGAAGTAGGATTTGCCACACCGATGGCATAGGACAGCTGGATCTCACAACGGTCTGCCAATCCGGCTGCCACCAGATTCTTTGCCACATAGCGGGCTGCATAAGCAGCAGAACGGTCTACCTTGGTGCAGTCCTTCCCAGAGAATGCACCGCCGCCATGACGGGCATATCCGCCGTATGTATCTACGATGATCTTACGTCCAGTCAGACCACTGTCTCCGTGAGGTCCACCAATCACAAAGCGTCCGGTTGGGTTGATAAAGAACTTGGTATTCTCATCAATCAACTCCTGTGGCAGAATCTCGTCAAATACATACTTCTTAATGTCTGCATGAATCTGCTCCTGTGTCACATCCTCACTGTGCTGGGTGGACAGTACAACTGCATCCAGGCGAACAGGGTGATTGTTTTCATCATACTCCACTGTCACCTGTGTCTTTCCATCGGGACGCAGATAGGACAGTGTGCCATCCTTGCGTACCTTAGTCAGCTGACGAGCCAGCTTGTGTGCCAATGTAATCGGATAAGGCATCAGTTCCTCTGTCTCATTGGTGGCATAGCCAAACATCATACCCTGATCGCCTGCACCGATGGCTTCGATCTGAGCATCCTCTTCTTCTGGGGACAGCTTGGCTTCTAATGCCTTGTCTACGCCCATTGCAATGTCGCTGGACTGCTCGTCCAATGCCACGATCACACCACAGGTTTCGCTGTCAAAGCCATACTTGGCTCTGGTATATCCGATTTCCCGGATGGTGTCTCTGACTACCTTCTGGATATCCACATAGCCACTGGTGGTAATCTCTCCCATTACCAGTACCAAACCAGTGGTACAGCAGGTTTCGCATGCCACACGGGACTGAGGATCTACCTCCATCATAGCGTCTAAAATGGCATCGGAAATCTGGTCGCAGATTTTATCCGGATGTCCCTCGGTTACAGATTCTGAAGTAAATAAATAACGTTCCATCAAAAAACTCCTTTCTGTTTGCTTTTTCTCAGGGGAGCGTTTTTGTGTAATAGGCGTTTCCCATTATACAAAAAATCCGTCTCAAAAGAGGCGGATTAGAACTCAATCGAATCCTCTTATTGTTCGATTACTCGCTCAGGTGGGCACCTTCCGTTTCTGGGGTTGCCGTGACTTCACAGATCCTATGCATCTCCATCACTCTGAATAAGAGAAATAAGCAATATATCATTGTAATGCTTCTCCAAGATAGCACGTTTTCCCTATACCGTCAACTGTT
>ONWL01000128.1:0-3003 GCA_900321525.1 uncultured Eubacteriales bacterium | reverse complement strand
ATAGACAGTCTATCACAGGAGCTTTATTATTTCAACTGTTTTTTCTGCAAACTGGATTTATTGCGCTTTTTTCTCATTCCATCTGCTGCTTCCACTGGCAATGCTATCCTCCTGCTTTTTCCTCGCCAATACCAGCCCCTTCTTCACATATCCATTGGCATAGGCTTTGCGCAGCTTCCATGCATATCGATTTTCTGCATCCAGAAATTTTTCCTCCTGGAATCGAAGTACCTGTCTGATTTCCTCTGGAAAATCTGCATAAAATTTCTTCATCCGGTCAATCACTTTTAATGCCGCATCTGCCACAGAATCAATTTCTCCGTTCGGAAGAATAATCTTCACCGTCTTCAGATCATAATGGGCGGCATTTTTGAAATTCTGCACTGCCTGCACCTGATTCTGAACAGTAAATGGTTCACGTGATGTAGAAGCCAGCCAGATCAAAAACATCTGGGCAAATTGAACATCCCATTCTTCTATGCCAAAGGGAGCCAGAGGATTCAAATCAAACATGCGCAGCTCAATATGGTCTACTCCCTTTTCCCGCAGAGTAGAAAGCAGATTCTTCCCTCTCGGTTTTAAACGAATAGGATAATACAACTCAGATGGCGCACGAAGCAGTCCCTGATCTACGTACCGTTTGATACTGTCTGCATATGCCTCAATGCTGCTGTAGTCCAATACAGAAGCAAAGAAATTCCAGTAGCCAAGTTCACTGCACCGCACAGATGCCATGCCATGGAAAGTGTCCTGGTCAAACTTTCCTTTCTCTACAAAAGAACTATCCATAAGAGGACTTGCTGCAGTCACCGCCACCATCAACCAGCCATATGCAGCTGCCCGCTCTGCCAGTTCCAGATACAATCTATTTTTATAAAGATCAAAATCCGTCTCTCCACTGGCTGCAAAATCCGCTTCCAGCAGTTCTTCCGAAAAAGAATAATTAAAATGAATTCCTGAGAATGTCATTTTATATCTTCCATATCGATCTGACAGATAATCTCTGTACTCTCTTTTAGAAGCCTGATCTCCTGTAAATCGTGCAATCGGAATGTCTTCCTCCGACCGGATATATGGCGGATTGGAAAAAGGCCACAGATACTCCCGTTCCGGCAGATTCCGCAGTGTTTCCTGAATCAGTCTGTCATAGCCAGCCAACAGTTCCACTGCTTCTGCTGCACTATGTACCACAGGTGTGTTAATCTCCACCTGATTCTCACAAAAATCCCGCTCGATATGTTTGTGACCTGCAAAAGGATGATCAGTCTGCGCCAGATATCCCTTACTGTCTACTCTCAGATTTTCTCTTTCTAAGCCAAAGTTTCCCTGCAATAATCGTTTCCGCACTGCCGGGTCATTTACATGCAGCATATTGATCTCCATTCCAAAGCAAACCGCCTGTTTTCCAAAAACCCCCTTGTTTTTGAACTGCTTTTTGCCTTATGTTATTTTCATACATTTCCTATAGGATTTATATGAATTATAACCATTTTTCTTTGCTTTGTCACTCTTCTATGGACTTCTTTTATGAATCCTGCCATCTGTTCAAATTCCGATTGAAATATGGCTTTGCAGTCTATCCATTTACTAGTTTTATCCAATTCTAGTCTTTAACTTAAATCTCTCAATTTCTTCTTCTGTTTCCACCTCTGCAATCTGACCACCCAGACTGCGCAGTTTCTCTGCAAAGTCTTCATACCCACGCATGATATACTTGATGTCATCTACATGAGTGTAATCCACTGCTGTCAATCCGGCAATGACCAGTGCGGCTCCTGCACGCAGATCCGGTGCACTTACATCTGCACCTGTCAGCTTTTCTACACCCTTGATCACAGCCACATTGCCTTCTACCTGGATGCTGGCACCCATGCGAAGTAACTCATCTGCATACTTGAAACGGTTCTCAAAAATACTCTCTGTCACAATACTGGTGCCTTTGGACAATGCAAGAAGCACTGCAATCTGTGGCTGCATATCAGTAGGAAATCCCGGATAAGGCAATGTTTTGATCTTAGAGGACTTTAACCGTCCCTTTCCAATGACACGCACCGCATCATCAAACTCTAAAATTTCACAGCCGATTTCCCGGAGCTTTGCAGAAATACATTCCAAATGTTTTGGAATCACATTCTTCACTGTCACATCTCCCTTTGTGGCAGCAGCTGCTACCATAAAGGTACCTGCTTCAATCTGATCCGGTATCACAGAATACTCTGTACCGTGAAGTTTTTTCACGCCCTGAACTCGAATTACGTCTGTACCGGCACCTTTGATATTGGCACCCATCTTATTCAGCAGGTTTGCCACATCTACTACATGGGGTTCCTTTGCTACATTTTCCAGTACGGTCTTACCCTCTGCCAGTGCTGCCGCCATCATCACATTGATGGTGGCTCCCACAGAAACCACATCAAAGAAAATATGGGCACCGGTCAATTTCTCGGCATGTACGGATACCATCCCCCAGTTTACATCTACGGTTGCACCCAATGCTTCAAAACCCTTCAGATGCTGGTCAATGGGACGACTGCCAATGTTACAGCCTCCCGGCAATGCCACCTGTGCATGCCCATATTTGCCAAGCATGGCACCAAGCAGATAATAAGAGGCGCGCATCTTTCTCACCACTGCATTGTCAACCGTCTGACTGAAAGTCGTTGCACCATTGATGGCAACCTTGTGACGATCCATACGTGATACAGTGGCACCGGATTCTTCTATCGTATCTACCATCGCATTGATATCATCCACATCTGGCAGATTATCAATCAAAACCATCTCATCTGCCATCGTAGCAGCTGCCAACAGTCCCAGTGCTGCATTCTTTGCACCTGCAATTATCACATCTCCTACCAATGGATTTCCACCTTTGATCATATACTGTTTCATAGGATACCCCGCATTTTTTCCAGCTGACTGATGATTTCTTTTACCACCTCTGCCGCTGTCTTTCCTGTTTCATCAATTTCCATCATACTATATTTTTCATAATATGGCACA
>ONWL01000223.1 GCA_900321525.1 uncultured Eubacteriales bacterium | reverse complement strand
CCTTGGATGAAAACTATACGGTGTATGGGGAGATGCAGGAAGACGGGCGGTTTATGGTACGGCTGTATTGTGTGAATCCGGCTTCCAATCTACAGAAGTGTATGGCAAGAGGAAAGAGTACCGTTTATTTTTCTGCCACCTTGTTGCCCATACAATATTATAGAAGGCTGCTTAGTGGCAGACCGGAAGACTATGCCGTGTATGTGCCATCTCCTTTCCCAGAGGAAAATCGTCTGTTGTGCATCAGTCAGGATGTGACCAGCAAATATACCAGACGAGGCTCGGCAGAATACAGGCGCATTGCTCTCTACATCCGGCAGATCATGACTGGCATGAAGGGCAATTATCTGGTGTTCTTTCCCTCCTATCAGTTTCTGGAATCGGTGAAAGAAGCATTTCTGGAATTGTGCGAGACAGAGTGGGGTGGCAGCTATACAGAGGAAACCATCTTTGTGGAACAGCCGGAGAAGAAAGAAGTGCAGGCAGAAGCAATCCCGCAGACTGGTCAGCTGGCACTGGATCTGGAAGAAAATTCTGTGCCGAATCACACCACATGGTCTATGGATCAGGTACAGACGGAACGACAAATGCTGCTTTCTGGAACAGGAGGGGAGCAGGTGGCAGACACATCCCTGGAATTGGAACTGGAAGAAGTGCAGTCTGTGGTTCGAGGACTGCACAGTTATGAGATTGCCATACAGGGCAATCTCGTGACCTTATATGAGCAAAACAGCCACATGAGCGAGTCAGAGCGTCATGCCTTTCTGGAACAGTTTTGTGAAGGGGGAGATTGCTACCAGCTGGGCTTTTGCGTCATTGGCGGCAGTTTTTCAGAAGGCATCGACCTGGCCAATGACCGGCTGATCGGCGTCATCGTAGTGGGTACCGGTCTGCCTCAGGTCTGCACGGAGCGGGAGTTATTGAAACAGCATTTTGACCGGACAGATGGCAGTGGATTTGCCTTTGCCTATCTGTATCCGGGGATGAATAAAGTCTTACAGGCAGCCGGCAGACTGGTGCGTACACCGGAGGATGTGGGGATCATTGCACTGTTGGATGAGCGGTTTCACAAAAGAGAATATATGGATCTGTTTCCGGCAGAGTGGAGCAGGTATCTGCCAGTGACGGCAGATACAGTAGGCGGAGCTGTGCAGGATTTCTGGCTTCGTTTGTGATCATGAAAAACAATTGGGAAACGATTTTAATAGATTGAAAACACAACCTGTACCTCAAAAATTTTTCATTCAAAAAACACTGTGGAATGGCTGGCACTTTATTTTTCGAGCAGTCAGCGATGAAAAATATTAGTACCATTGCGTGTAACTGAAGCGAAAGCGTGTTTTTTGAATAAAATTTTTGAGATACAGGTATTTACTACAATCGTTTTCCAATTGTTTCTATCCTTTACTCCACAGGATTCACATGTACCATGATGTGCTTCACCTTTGGGAAGGTTTGCTCGATGGAGCGATGGACCGTTTCCGCAATGGTGTGGGCTTCCTGTAAGGTCTTCTGCCCGTCTACGCAGATTTCTGTATCTACATAGATTTTGTTGCCAAACAGCCGGGTCTGCAAAAGATCGATGCCCAGCACACCGTCTTGCTGGAGAATAAATTCCCGTAAGGTCTGTTCCGTTTCTTCGTCACAGGATTTATCCACCATCTTATCGATGGCATCTTTGAAAATTTCTACCGCTGCTTTTTCAATGAAAATACAGATGACCAGACTGGCAAGGGGATCTGCCAGGGGAAATCCCAGTCTGGCTCCGGCAATGCCGACCAGTGCCCCTACAGAAGAAAGGGCATCTGAACGGTGGTGCCATGCATCTGCCATCAACGCACCGGAATCAATCTTTCGGGCAAAATGTCTGGTATATCGAAACATCCCTTCTTTTACTACAATGGATACGATGGCGGCAATCCCTGCCAGTATTCCTGGAATCACCGGTGTCCGGGTGTCTGCCTGTATCAGGGCAGATAGCGCCGAAGCACCGATGCCAAGGCCAGTGAGAGACAAAATCACTGCCAAAAGGATGGCAGCCACGCATTCTAATCGTTCATGCCCATAAGGATGTTCCTTATCAGAACTTTTACCGGAGAGACGGACACCGATCATCACAATGATGGTACTGCATACATCAGAAGCAGAGTGGATGGCATCGCTGACCATAGCGCCAGAGTGGGCCAGCAGACCTGCTGCCAGTTTGCCAAAAGAGAGCATACTGTTTCCAATCAGACTGACCATGGATGTTTGCATGGCAATGCGGGTAAAGTCTTGTTCCATTTCGTTGTTTGTTCCCATAACAGTTACCTCCTAAAAATGGTGTGATAGCTCTATGGCACATGCAGGAGCAGGTGATATTTTATGATAGAAAAAAACACCTGCGTACAGCAAAGAAGCATGTCAGAAACATCTGACATTGCAATACTGTCCCGTAGATGTGAATCCACTGTCGCATAAGCGACCCGGCTCCAGGTATTCCCGGCCTGTTCAGTTTGTACTGTATGAAAGCAGTGCAAAGAGGTTGTATTTATGATAGCATATGCAGAAAGGGGATGCAAGGGGAAGAATTCGATCATTGACGGTTGAAATGCTTTGTGATAAGCTGTAACCAAAGTAAGAAGTTTGTGGTGTGCCCGGAAAGGGGTGTGTAAAGTATGGGAGATTATTTAAACGTGGGCAATGCTGGTTTTGTAGCCATGACCAGGGAATGTTATGTGGATAAAACAGAGATGATTTCATTCATCAACAGTACACTGGGAACCACACGTAAGCTGACCTGTGTGAGCAGACCACGCCGTTTTGGCAAATCCTATGCAGCAAAGATGTTATGTGCATATTATGATAAAAGCTGTGATTCAAAAGCATTATTTGCAAAGTATAAAATTGCAAAAGATGCATCCTTTCAAACACATCTGAACAAATATGATGTGATTTATCTTGATATTACATGGTTCATTTCCATTGTGCGCAATGTAAAGAACGTGGTATCCTATTTGCAGGAGAAAGTGATAGAAGAATTACGGGCGGCATATCCGGAAGCAAAACAGGAAACTACACTTCCAGAAACGTTATCTAAGATTACAGATGCCACGGGCAATAAATTTATCATCATTATCGATGAGTGGGATGCGCTGTTTCGTGAAGTCAAATACGATATTGCTTTGCAGGAAGAGTATATTCAATTGCTTCGTGGTTTGTTTAAGAGCAGTGGTCAGAC
>ONWL01000227.1 GCA_900321525.1 uncultured Eubacteriales bacterium | reverse complement strand
CGGATACCATACACATGCCGCACTTTTTGCACTTGTCTGCTTCTACATAACACTTTCCCTTTGGCTTAAATTCCTTCAACAGCGCGCATGGGGACTTTGTAATAATGACAGATACTTCTTCTCTTGCCACTTCTCTCTTGATCAGCTGTGCCAGCTCCTCAATCTCAAATGCATCAATCTCATATACATGCTCAATGCCCATTGCCTTACACAGGTTGTAAATGTCGATGGCATAGGTTGGCTCTCCCTGTAAGGTCTTACCGGTAGCGGCATGATCCTGATGACCGGTCATACCGGTAGTGGAATTATCCAAAATGATCACCGTTCCCGTTGCCTTGTTGTAGACCATATTCATCAGAGAGTTTACACCTGTATGCAGGAAAGTAGAATCTCCAATGACTGCCACCCAATCCTTGATGTAGTCTCTCCCTTTTGCCTTCTCCATTCCGTGAAGGGTGGAAATGCTGGCCCCCATACAGACAGTAGTATCCACTACATTCAGTGGTGCCACCGCACCAAGGGTATAACAGCCAATGTCACCTGCCGCATGCAGTTTCAGTTTCTTCAAAACAGAGTATACACTTCTGTGTGGACATCCCGGACAGAGAATTGGTGGACGTGCCGGTACCTGTGCCGGTGCAGTCAGGTTCAATTCCTCCCCTCCGATAGCTTTCCGCAGCATATTGGTGCTGTACTCTCCCTGAATGGTCAGCAACTCCTTGCCCACTGCCGGAACCCCCCAGGATTTTACCTGCTCCTCAATCACTGGTTCTAACTCCTCAATCACATACAACTTGTCTACCTTGGAAGCAAACTCTTCGATCAACTTTCTTGGCAACGGATGCACCAGACCAAGCTTCAGCACGGAAGCATCTGGAAATGCCTCCCGTACATACTGATAGGGAATGCCGCTTGTAATAAACCCGACAGAAGTATCACGGTATTCTGCACGATTGACAGACATAGAGGATGCATCCTCTGCCATCTGCTTCATACGCTGCTCTACTACCACATGCCGTTTGATGGCATTGGCAGGCATCATGACATTTTTCTGCACATTGCGCTCATATGGCTTGTCCGGAACTTCTTCTCTCTCTTCCAGATTGACGATACCCTGAGAATGAGATAACCGTGTGGTGGTACGCAGCATCACCGGTGTATCATACTTCTCACTATATTCAAATGCCAGTTTTGTGAACACACGGGCCTCCTCGCTGTCAGAAGGCTCCATAACAGGAATCATTCCGGCTCTGGCAACCATACGGGAATCCTGTTCATTCTGGGAACTGTAAATTCCCGGATCATCTGCTGCCACCAGCACCAATCCTCCATTGACGCCACTGTATGCAATGGTAAACAACGGGTCTGCTGCTACATTGACACCTACCAGCTTCATAGATGCCAGTGCTCTCACACCGGAGATAGAAGCACCAATGGCCACTTCCATTGCGACTTTTTCATTGGGAGACCACTCTGCGTAAATCTCCGGATACTTGACAATATTCTCACTGATCTCTGTACTAGGGGTACCCGGATACGCTGCAGAAACTTTCACGCCAGCTTCATAAGCACCTCTGGCGATGGCTGCATTTCCTAACATAATCTGTTTCTGACTCACAAAAACCTGCCTTTCCTGCACAGTTCCCATCATAATGTTCCTGCGCAATCCCTTATATTTTCTTCTGAAAAAGCTTCTGATTTTCTGATGCATATCCTGCTTCCTGACTGTTCCGACTCCGCACAGTTCTCCTGCTCTCATTCTATGTATGCACAGACATCTGCGCCGAAAATAGTTCCGGCGCAGATTCCAAACCTCATTATGCTTTTTTCATGTTTTGCAACAGTTGCAAACGATTGCCACTGTTTATGTTTTATAGATGCAGCAACTGTATCTTCATACACACAACTGCAAATATATATTATTATACATCTTCTCAATAGAAAGGAAAAGAGTTTTTTGTCATTTTACACAGATTTTATTCTAATATTCCTGTTTTTTCTTCCATATTTATTTGTCATAGCAAGAAAACAGCTTGTTCATTTCCTTCTCATCCGGTTTCCACTGTTTTGGTGTGAGCAGGCTCACTACCGGTACCAGAACCAGACTGGCCAGCATGGTAAATGCACCGCAGTTGATCGGAGATGCAAAGAACTTGAGGTACATATTGGCAACGGTCACGCCCACACCAAAGAGGAACGTCACCCATACGGATAACTTGGTCACGCCCTTCCAATACAGACCATATAAGAATGGTGCCAGGAATGCGCCTGCAAGTGCCCCCCAGGAAATGCCCATCAACTGTGCAATAAAGGTAGGCGGATCCAGTGCAATCACGACAGAGATCAAAATAAAGAACACAATGAAAATACGCATAATCAACAACTGTTTTTTGCTGTCTATCTTCTCTTTCATTGCTGGCTGGATCAGATCCAGTGTCAAAGTGGAACTGGATGTGAGCACCAGAGAAGACAAAGTAGACATAGAAGCAGACAATACCAGCACAATGACCACACCAATCAAAATCTCAGGTAAAGTGGAAAGCATCTGTGGTACGATCTTGTCAAATGCCACACTGCCATCTGCCTTATAAATAGCTGGAGAATCAAACAAACGCCCAAAACCGCCCAGGAAATAACTGCCACCTGCCACGATCACTGCAAATACAGTAGACACGATGGTACCGATCTTCACAGACTTATCACTGTCAATAGCATAGAACTTACCAACCATCTGAGGCAGTCCCCATGTACCAAGAGAAGTCAGGATGACCACGCCCAGCAGGTTTCTTGGGTCTGTACCAAACAGTGCGGTAAACTTGCCCACCTGACCTGCGGTAGCGGGAATATCACTTTCAATCTGGGACAACGCAGATACCGCTGCAGACAGCCCCCCCTGGTTATGCAGTACGCCAATAATCACAGCTGCAATACCAAATAACATGAAAATACCCTGAATAAAATCATTGATAGCGGTTGCCATGTAACCGCCCAGAATCACATACAAGCCAGTCAGTGTGGCCATAATGATCACACATACGCGATAATCGATATTGAATGCCATCTCAAACAGATTGGACAGACCATTGTATACAGATGCGGTATATGGAATCAAAAATACAAATACAATGACAGATGCCACAATCTTCAATGCATTGCTGTCATAACGCTTTCCAAAGAAATCCGGCAT
>ONWL01000083.1 GCA_900321525.1 uncultured Eubacteriales bacterium | reverse complement strand
TTTTTACGACTCACCTCCCCGTGCTTTGTAGTGTAGCTTCTCACCTCTATTATAGACACAGTGCGGAGGAAGGTCGATACTTTCATTACTATTTGTGCCACAAGCCAAAGGCGGCGGAATGGAGATTAAAATGAAAAGAGATGTAATACGGATATTAGTTGGGTTGATGATGTTGTTGGTTGTGGTAGGTGCAATTGTGGTTGCTAGAAATCACAGAGACTCTGATTACCAGTACCCAAACACAGAGTCTATGAGTGCAAAACAGATTTTAAATGTCTGCAAAATTTCACCTGAAAAATTAAAGAAAATGAGTGATGAAGCGCTGGCACAGGCAGTGGCAGAATTCCCATTGTTGATGGATGTGTATGTGACCTCTTCCATAGAAGAAGGCGTAAAGGGGTTGGCAAAGGAGTCAGATGCGTATGCGGAATTGTTAAAGAGGAAATCGGGGAAAGATGTACTGATTGAGAAGACGAAAGAATTATATGAATCTGGAGATTCAGAAACTTATTTGAAAGCATGTTTGTTGAAAGATATTGTACTGCATGAAAAAAGCTTTCAGGAAAGTCTGACAGAAGAGGAGAGAGCATATTTAGAGTCAATCAAATAATGGCAGATTTGCTCAGGATTCTTGGTGTAGGGAAGAATACAATTGACCAGAAACTGCAATGCCCATGATGAAAGTCATGGGCATTGTAATAGGAGGGGCTATGGAGAAATGCAAAGTATTGGTGAAAGTATCGGTGCTGTATTGGGCACAGCATAAGAGACGACTTTTGACCCTTGCAGTGACCATTGTCATGGGTGTGATGGCACTGTGCAGCTGTGCATTGTTGGTGAGAAGTGAAAAGAGCGAGATCCTGAAAAAAGAGCTCACGATATTGGGAGATTATGATGCCATTTTTTATGAGACACAGCCAGAGATGGTATCTCAAATTGCCCAGAGGGAAGGTGTGACAGAAACCGGGTTTTATTATGAACTCGGGTATGTGTCTTTGAAAAATGGCAGTAAGGAATTCAAGGCATCTGCTTATCAGGATGCCCATGCAGAACAGCTTTATTACATGCCTTGCATAAAGGGAAACTATCCATCCACAGAGGATGAAGTGGCATTGGATACGGCCACTGCAAAAGCATTTGGGATTTCCCCCTATCCGGGGGAACAGGTGGAACTGACGTTATATGATCTGGAAAAAGAAGTGCTGGAGACCAGAACGTTTACGGTTTCTGGTATATTTGGTTTGAGTGATACAAGTGCTTATGGTGGGTATTACCGATATCCGGGAGAGTTTTATACTATGCCTACTGTGGTCATGCATCCTATGATGGAGAATACTTTTCACAGTGATAGGATTACTTTGTATGTGCAGACAGAATCAGAAGATGTGTTAAATGATATGAATGCGCTGGAACAGCAGGACACTTCACTATGGTGTCTGATGGAATTTAATTTTGCAAATCGAGCCTATGCCTATGTATTGGGAATTGAAAATCAGATTTTGGGTGAAGGGATTTCCATGCATTCCATTTCACAGGCAATGCAGAAAGGGACTGTCATTCGGGATTTTTATTCTGCCATTCTGATGCCGGTATTTGTGATATTGGTTTTGTGCATTGTTTTGATTTCTGTGGTGCGTTTGATACAAAATGTTTTGAAGGATCGGACAGAGATGGTGGGAATTCTGCGCAGTCTGGGATTGTCTGCTACAGGCAGTGGGATTTATCTGATGGCAGAGCTGTTGATTTTGTCAGTGTGTCTGTCTTTGGTTGGGATACTGGCCGGAATGGGATTGCATGTAGTGACCATTGCGATACTCAATCAACTTTTTCATGTGTCCATATCCACTGGATTGGAAGTCAGTGAATATGTGAAGCAGGTGACATATCATCCTTACTGGATGCCGTTACTTGTGATCTGGAGCAGCATTGTCATTGCGGTTTTGATACAGGTACAGCATTTTTCGAGTGTTTCCCCGATTTCTTTGTTCCAGGGGGAGATCCGAAATAGAAAGAAGAAGCAAAGGTATGCTGCCGAACAAAGAAACAGCAGGAATTGGATGACACTGTTAAATCACAGCATCAATCTGCATGATGGTGCGGTGATGGTCATGATGATGGTGGTCATGGGAGCTGCATTTTTTGGCTATACCTATTTTTCTGCTTTGGCAGAAAAGAATAATTCGGAACTGCGGTACGATCTGGAGACTAATCATCTGGGCAATCGGGATTATCTGGCAAAACGTTCCGATGATATCGGAATAACACAATTTTATATAGAAAATCATCATGACTATGGTATTTCGCAGGAAGATTTTCAGAAATTTATAGCAAATCATTTTGTTCGGGATGCCTATGGTCTGGTGGTCAACCAGTCCAGCCGTCTGGTATATGGGAAGATGCCGGAAGAAGGGATGCGAAATCTGTTGGACCCGGTAGATTTGTCCAGTGAAAAGAGAGTACGATCAGAAGAAGAAATGGCAGAATACTACGAGATTGAATTAACAGATGAATTTCTGGAAGCCATTTATGATTCTAACACGGCAGTGAGAGAGGCAGTGGGATATGAGAATGATGAATGGGTTTATGCAGTGCCCACCGTGGGAATGTCAGAAGTATGTATGGACAGATTGCAAGATTGTCTGGTGGCAGGTAAAATTCAGTGGGACAAGATTCAATCCGGAGAAGAAGTGGTGATTGCAGTACCGGAATCTTCTGTAGAACAGACACTGGAACAGTTTTCTGTGGGGGATACGTTGCCCATGAGTGATGTTTTATTGTCTGAGGAAGAGGAACGATATGATTTTGGACATGAAGCAGGACCAAATGCAAAGGTTTATGAAAAAGAAGTGCCCTATTTGGGTGCCACAACCATGATTTATGGATTTGCTTATGGGAAACGGCATGATTTTCGGACGAAAGTGGGAGCGGTCGTGGCAATCCCGGAGACGTTAGAACCGGAATCAGATGCAGAATTTATAAGGGAACTGATGATAGAAGTAATTGAGATTGTAAAGGAAATTGACCATTGAGATGTTTCGAGGTAGACAATTGCGAAACTTCTCCCAAAAATTTGATGTATGCTGGCAAGGAAGGCAAATATGGCTTTTGAAGACCATTGAAAACGCCGGTACTTGCTTTTTGGAGCGATTTGCGAACAAAAAGGTTAGTATCCGTTGCGTTTTCACTTGACGAGAGTTTGTCTGAAAAAGCCATATTGCGAACGAAGACAGCATTTCAACAAAGTGATTGGAGTTTCGCAAAGACCTAAAAGATGTGGAAGAAACGAAAGGAGACAATTGAAAGAATGCAAACAGAACAAAAGAACCTGATCCAGTTATTTATCCCCATCTGTTTAGAAACCCTCTGTTATATGTTAGCAGGTGCAGTGGACACCTTAATGCTTTCTTCGGTAGGGGATCAGGCAGTAGGTGCAGTAGGCACTTCCAATACATATATTGGCATGTTTATCATTATGTTTTCTATCATTTCCTCTGGCATGATCGCGGTGATGACCCAGTACATTGGAGCCAGACAGCCGGGAGTTGCCTATCAGGCCAGACAGCTGGGGTTGTTATTTAATGTGATCATCGGCGTGGTCATGTCGCTGGTACTGAGTACAGGTTCCGGCAAAATTCTGCAGGCAGTGGGAATTGCAGACAGTCTGGCAGAATATGCCACCACTTACTTGCGCATTATCGGGGCTGGCTTTTTATTGAATGCCACCATTCCCATATTTTCCAGTTATCTGCGTGCATTTGGTCATACGAAGCAGCCATTGATCGCTTCCCTTTGCGGTAACGGGATCAATCTGGTGTTAAATGCAGTGTTTTTGTTTGTATTTCATTATGGAGTGGCAGGAGTGGCCATTGCCACTGTCATTTCCAGATTGTTTAATCTGATCGTGGTGATCATTGCCGCCCACAGAAAGATTGATGCACATAAGAGTTCGGAGCGGTTGCCAAACAAGGTGGTGATGGGACAGATCATTCAAGTAGGGTTGCCGTCTGCCCTGGAATCCGGTTTGTACAATGTGGCAATGACGCTGGTCATTCGATTTTTAAATCAGATGGATGCAGAGGGACTCAATGTGACCGCTCGTTCCTATGTATCTCAGATTACCAACTTTTCTTATAGCGTAGGTGCGGCGTTGGCGCAGGCCAATGCCATTATGACAGGATGGCGCATTGGTGCCAGAAAATTTGAGGAATGTGACAAAGCCACGAAGAAGGCAGCAGTCATTGGCATCGGAATTGCCGCAGCAATCGGAGCAATCATCGCCTTTTCTTCCAGATGGTTCATGGGCTTCTTTACAGATGATCCCCGGATGTTACAGCTGGTGGGAACGTTGATGCTCATAGACATTGCACTGGAAATGGGCAGAGTGGGCAATCTGGTCTTTGGCAGTGCGTTGAAAACCAGTGGGGATGCGCTGTTTACTACCATTCTGGGACTGGTCTTTATGTATTTGTGTGCAGTGGGCGGTACATGGCTGTTTGGACTGCGGTTTGGCTTACTGGCAGTAGGGGCATATATTGCCATGGCATCTGATGAGTGTATCCGTGCCATCTGTATGTTTCTCCGTTGGAACAGTGGGAAATGGAGAGAGAAAGGGTTTCTGCGCCAGACAGAACAATAGACGGCAGAGAATTGATCAGAGGAATTCTTTCCCATACATCTCGCACAGAAAAATCCCAGATAGGGGTAATAAAAAGATTACCACTGCCGGACTTGAAAAGGTTACCCGAATGGGGTATACTGATACAATAAAGGGGAATCATTGGCCCTTCAAAACGTTGTCTTGAAGGGATTTGAAGTGCCAATGGAGTGCAGTTCAGGCAGGAGGTAGAGATGAAGTGTCCATATTGCAACATGGATGATACAAGGGTAGTGGATTCCAGAGCAGCAGATGAAAATACAACAATTCGCCGGAGACGGCAGTGTGAAAATTGCGGCGCAAGATTTACCACTTACGAGAAAGTGGAGACGTTTCCGGTGATGGTGGTGAAAAAGGACAATACCAGAGAGCCGTTTGAGCGCAGAAAGATAGAGGCAGGTGTGGTTCGTGCCAGCCATAAACGACCTGTATCTGCGGAACAGATTAGTGGAGTGGTGGATGCAGTGGAAACGGCCATTTATGATATGGATACCCAGGAAGTCAGCAGCAGTGTGATTGGAGAACTGGTGATGGAGCAGTTGAAGGGCCTTGATGAGGTGACATATGTGCGGTTTGCTTCTGTATACCGGGAGTTTACAGATGTGAATACTTTTGCAGAGGAATTGATTACCTTATTGCAGGCGAAGAAGGAGGAGAAGAACGGATGAAACCATTCTTTCAGAAATTCTATCCTTCTGTCAGAGCTGTATCCTCCTATGACATTGATTATGAAGGATTGTATCAGGCAGGGATTCGAGGATTGATTTACGACATAGACAATACACTGGTGCCTCATGGGGCACCGGCAGATGAAAAGGCAGTGGCATTGTTTGCACGGTTGCATGAAATAGGGTTTCAGACCTGTCTCATTTCCAATAATCAGCTGCCCAGAGTAGTACCTTTTGCCCAGGCAGTGGACAGTATGTTTGTAGAGGATGCCCATAAGCCTTCTGTGAAGAATTATCAAAAGGCCATGCAGTTGATTGGTACGGATACGGACAGTACATATTTTATTGGCGACCAGTTGTTTACCGATATTTACGGGGCCAACCGTACCGGTATTCCTTCTATTTTGGTGTCTCCCATTCATCCAAAAGAGGAAATTCAGATTGTACTGAAACGATACTTGGAGCGGATTGTGCTGTTTTTTTATGAACGAGATCAAAAAAAATCACAAAAGAATCGGAAAAACCCATAAAAATATCGGTTGGGACTTGAAAAACACAGTATTTTCAGATATAATGTCTTCATATGTGTCTGCATAGGCACGTACATTCATGCGGACACGCAGGCAAATGATAGATCAGGAGGATTTGAATATGGTATCAGCAAGTGATTTCAGAAATGGTATGACAATCGAGATTGATGGAAGTTATGTACAGATCATCGAGTTCCAGCATGTAAAGCCAGGTAAGGGCGCAGCGTTCGTGAGAACCAAGTATAAGAACATCATCAACGGTGGTGTGGTAGAGAAGTCTTTCCGTCCAACCGAGAAGTTCCCATCTGCACGTATCGACAGAAGAGATATGCAGTATGTATACAATGATGGTGATTTCTATTACTTCATGGATATGGAATCTTTCGAGCAGATTCCGTTGACAGCAGATATCATCGGTGATGCACTGAAGTTCGTAAAGGAAGAGGAGATGTGCAAGATCTGCTCCATCAATGGTAACGTATTTGCGGTAGAGCCACCATTATTCGTTGTATTAGAAGTAACGGATACCGAGCCAGGTTTCAAGGGCGATACTGCTACCGGTGCATCCAAGCCAGCAATCGTAGAGACCGGCGCACAGGTAAATGTACCATTGTTTGTCAACCAGGGAGAGAAGATCAAGATCGATACCCGTACAGGCGAGTATATGTCCAGAGAGTAATCTGTTACAGATTCTGGTTAGAGAGGGCTGTTGTCGAAGGCGCAACAGTCCTTTTCCT
>ONWL01000198.1 GCA_900321525.1 uncultured Eubacteriales bacterium | reverse complement strand
CCGGTTGCAAAATATCTCTTGACATTTGCATCATGCAATGCCATCTGGATCTTCTCATAGCAGTACTTGTCATGCATATAGTGGATGATGTTCAGCGCATTGACATATACGCCAGCTAACCACTGCATCATATCGCAGTATTTTGCCCATACATCATCGAAATCCAGATAATCGCCTTCTACTGGTCTGTACTTTGGACCTACCTGCTTGCCGGACTTCTCATCTACACCACCGTTGATCGCATACAGTAAGCACTTTGCAAGGTTTGCACGAGCGCCGAAGAACTGCATCTCTTTGCCGACTCTCATAGAAGATACGCAGCAAGCGATGGCATAATCATCACCATGTGTCACTCTCATCAGGTCATCATTCTCATACTGGATGGAAGATGTGTTGATGGAGATCTTTGCACAATAGGACTTGAAGCCGATTGGCAATCTGGTAGACCACAGAACGGTCAGGTTTGGTTCTGGAGCGGTACCTAAGTTCTCTAATGTGTGCAGATAACGGAAGGACATCTTTGTTACCATATGACGGCCGTCGATTCCTACACCACCGATGGACTCAGTTACCCACTGTGGGTCACCGGAGAACAGTGCATTGTACTCTGGTGTACGAGCAAACTTCACCAGACGCAGCTTCATAATGAAGTGGTCGATAAACTCCTGGATCTGTTCCTCTGTAAAGGTACCATTTGCAAGGTCACGCTCTGCATAAATGTCAATGAAAGTGGAAGTACGTCCCAGAGACATTGCTGCACCATTCTGTTCCTTTACAGCTGCCAGATAACCAAAATAGGTGAACTGAATTGCTTCCTGTACATTCTTTGCAGGCTTGGAAATATCATATCCGTAAGAAGCTGCCATCTTTGCCAGATCCTTTAATGCATTGATCTGTTCAGAGAACTCTTCTCTTGCACGGATCACTTCCTCTGTCATGATGATCGGAGTCGCATCCTTCTGTGCCTGCTTATCCTCGATCAGTCTGTCTACACCGTACAGAGCCACACGACGATAGTCACCGATGATACGTCCACGTCCATATGCATCTGGAAGACCTGTGATGACATGGGAAGATCTGCATGCTCTCATCTCTGGTGTGTAAGCATCGAATACACCCTGATTGTGTGTCTTTCTATGCTTTGTGAAAATCTCAACCACCTCAGGATCTACTGTGTAGCCATTGTCAGAGCATGCCTGAGTTGCCATACGGATACCACCATAAGGCATCAGTGCACGCTTAAAAGGCTTATCTGTCTGGAATCCTACGATCGTCTCCAGATCCTTATTCAGATAACCAGGACCATGAGAAGTAATGGTAGAGATAATCTTGGTATCCATATCCAGAACACCGCCATGTTCTCTCTCCTGTGCAGATAAATCCATCACCTGCTCCCACAGTGCCTTTGTTGCTTCAGTAGGACCTGCCAGGAAGCTTGCATCTCCATCGTATGGAGTATAGTTCTTCTGGATGAAATCTCTTACGTTGATCTCCTTCTCCCACTTACCGCCTGTGAAGCCTGTCCATTCAGCTTTCATTGCTTACTACCTCCTAAAGTAAAAACTTATATTATTCAGAAACCACTGATGTGGTCCTGTAATCCATCTTTGATGCCCGTGGCACCTTCTGTCATAATGACCAACCCACAGATGTCTCTGCTTAATTCCATTATAAATCATATCTAAAGTGCGTCAAGTGAATTTAAGAAAGATTCTTGTTTTTTTTTGAATACAGTATACAATATGTCCGTAAAAAAATACATTCCATTCACGGAACAGCTTCGGATTGACAGGTATTTTCTTTTTCCGGTTGCAAGTCAATGGAATTCGTATTATACTGTACAAGGAACGGGAAACCGTCACTTTTATTTTTCAGGAGGTTTGATCATGGCTCAGACTGTCAACAAAGAAATGATTATTGGTGAGTTATTACAGATTGATATCGGCATCGCTGCTATCTTAATGTCCTGCGGCATGCATTGTGTAGGATGTCCATCCTCTATTGGTGAGTCCCTGGAAGAAGCATGTATGGTTCATGGTATGGACGTTGATGATGTAGTAGGAACCATCAATGAATATCTTGTCAACAAGGCAGAATAATCTGCTTGTAGAATCTGTAAGATATACCGGACTGCTGAAATGGCTGCTTTCCATTTCAGCAGTCTTTTTCTTTTATTCTTTTTGATGCGCTCTCCTATCATCCGATGCTTTTCACAGAATGGGCAGCTCAGGTGCATACCATCTACGCACTGCAGACATTTATGTACAGTATGGCAGCTGTGTCACCTTTTCTTCCATACTGCGGCATATTGGATGCGCCGTCCATATGCCTTCTATGCGAAGCACCAGATCGGTCTCCTTCAAGCAGACAATCTGCTGTATCAGATCTGATTGCGGATTTTTCTTTTTTACTTCCTGCTTTATCATATGCATCAGCTGACAGAAGGTTCCAACACTTCTCCTTCCTTGATCAGCAACAGCCGCTCTCCTCCCTTTAATTCCCCACTGTTCAAATGATTCACTTCTCTGATTTTTTCCTCTGTGGTATAGTATCGCTTTGCAATGTCCCAAAGCCGCTCTCCCGGTTTTACGATATACCCTGTAATACCAGGAATGGCTTCTAACTTCTCCTCATCCAGTTCCTCCTCCGTTACCGCTGTAATGGTGCTGACTGTCAAACTGCGAAATGCAATGGTATCCAGCAGAAATGAAACTCGCACCTCTGCTTCTCCATCTCCCAGCATAATACAACTTAACTGTTCCAACTGTGGCACCATCTGCCAGATACAGTCTTCTCCCATATTTGGAATTTCTACCAGCTGGCTAAAAGGCACCTGGCACCTGGCTGACTGCAAAGGACTTCTGTCATTGGATGACATATACAACAGATGAACGTTCACCGCACCTTCTACCAGCAAACCGCCTTTTTCCGGTGTGATCCGGTCAATCTGCACCACACCATCTGAACTGCAGATCTGCAACACCTTTTCTCCATTCTCAATAGCCATCTTATCTGTCACCCTGCATTTGGCACTGTTTTTCACCAACAATTCCCGAAAATGTGCTTCTCCATGTTGCAACTGAATGTCTTTTTCCGGGGAATACACATCGCTTAAAATCTGTACATGTTCCTCCTCATATAGCCGCATCTCCACTTCCAGTACAATATCCGCTCCTATAAGACGATTTTCTCCGTCTGCATCCGGTTTTGCTTCCAACTCTTTATGAATCATTCTGCCAGTGGCAGAAACCACCATATTGCTGTTACAATCCGCCAGTGCAATGTCTCCCTCAAAGGGAATGACCTGCTCCATCCACTGTAATGGAATATGTGCTTCTTCTCCGGCATAGATCAAAAACAGTGCGGCTTCTCCTCGAAGATTCATCTTCCCATCCATTGGACGAAATTCCAGTCCTCTCAGACAGATTTTCTGCCAGAGGATCCGTTCGATATTCGGTTTATTTGCAGACAATTCCAGTTCTTCCCGAATGCGGAATGTATCTTTTTTCTGTACTGCCATCTGCATCACATCCAGATCTTCCGTAAGGGTTTGGGCATTGCCACTTTCCTCCAATGTGG
>ONWL01000177.1 GCA_900321525.1 uncultured Eubacteriales bacterium | reverse complement strand
GGCAGATGGCTGATACAGATGACCTGACGACTGCATCCAATCTCAGACAGTTTTTCCGAAACCATCTGCGCTGTCCGTCCGCTGATTCCCGCATCAATCTCATCAAAAATCAATGTTTCGATTTCATCCGTATCTGCTAACACTGTCTTGATGGCCAGCATAATACGGGACAGCTCACCGCCGGATGCCACCTTTCCAAGAGGCTTTTGTTCTTCTCCCGGATTGGTGGAAATATAAAACTCTGCTTCATCCATTCCCCCTGCCGTAAATCGACCCAACTGGGAAAACCGGATGGAAAACTGGACAGACAAAAAGTTCAATTCACTCAACGACCTGGTAATCTGTTCTGAAAGTGTTTCACTGCAAGACTGACGTAGCCTGGACAATCGAACAGATGCTTCCTGCAAATCCCGCTCTGCCTTTGCATATGCCTGCTCCCACTGTGCCTTTTGTTCCTCAAAATGAAGCAACGTATCATATTCCTTCTGTTTTTCCACCGCGGATGCCAGCACAGCCTGTACGCTGCCACCGTATTTTTTTTTCAAATTATGAATCAAGTCCAGACGAATCTGTATCTCATACAGTGCTTCTTCGTCCAGTTCCATACTGTCTAAATAACCGCTGACTTCTCTGTTGATATCCGTCACCAGTGCCTCCGCATCCAACAGCATAGATTGTATCTCCTGCAATCCACCATCATACTGGCAGATTCCACCAATGGCCTGTAAACTGCTTCCCAGCGCATTAGAAGCACTGCCTGCTCTGTCGCTGCCCAGTGCCGCCTGAATGATTTCCAATCCTTCTGCAATCTGCCTGCCATTGGCCAGTTTTTTGTAACGCTCCATGAGAGGTTCTTCTTCCTCTTCCTGCAATGCGGCTTCTTCAATTTCACGAAGCTCATATTCCAGAAAAGACATCTGACGCAGGCGTTGTTCTTCCTCTAACTGAAAGCGTTCCAGTTGCTTTTTACACTTCTCATACTGCTTGTACAAAGAAGCCACCTTCTCTTTGGCTGCTTCTATTTTACTGCCGCCAAATTTATCCAAAATCTCCAGATGCATGCTTTTGCGCATCAGAGAGACATGCTCCTGCTGTCCGTGAATATCCAACAGCAATTCTGCCACCGCCCGAACCGTATGGATAGATACACTTTCCCCGTTGATTCTGGACACACTTCTGTTTTCTGTCAACTTGCGGGAAATGGTCAGCAAATTTCCTTCCGGATACAGATCCAATTTCTCCAACACAGCCTGTATGGGTTCATTGATGGAAAAAGTCAATTCCACATATGCATAAGAGGCACCATGCCGAATCAGCCCCTTTGCTGCTTTTCCGCCCAGTGCCAGATTGATGGAACCAATCAAAATGGATTTTCCCGCACCGGTTTCTCCGGAAAGAATATTGAGTCCATCTTGAAAGGAAATATCTGCTTCTTCAATCAATGCCATATTCTTTACATAAAGATTTTGTAGCATATTCCTTCTTTCTATACAGAACTACCGCACATGCTTCCATGGTATTTTCTGTCACTGTTCCATACCATTCATATACAGCATACTGTACTGCTGTCTATCATTTCAGTAATGTGGTAATTTTTTCCATCAGCGCAATGGTCAGATCCACGGAACGAACCGCACACATGATGGTATCATCTCCTGCAATAGTGCCTACGATTTCTTCAAATTTGCAGGCGTCCAGTGCAGTGGCCGCAGCCATGGCCATACCTGAAGAAGTCTTAATGACCAGAATGTTCATGGCCATATCCATGGATACAAAGCTTTCCCGCAGGATACCGATATACCGGTCTGTTTCCTAGGATACATCCCCCTGAAATACTACGTATTTCTGCTTGCCTCCGGGTGTGGGCACCTTACTCAGCTTCAATTCCCGAATGTCTCTGGAAACTGTTGCCTGTGTCACATCAAATCCCTGCTGACGCAACAGATTTGCCAGTTCCTCCTGTGTTTCTACATCATACTTGCGAATCAGCTCTACAATTTTGCTGTGCCGCTGAATTTTCATCTCCGTCCTCACTTTCCATCTGTCAATTACATTTTGTGCTTTGTTGTAACCCAGGATTCTGCCACACAAAACCTTCACGGAATCATGGCTTCCAGCAAGTCTCCTGATTTTAATCCACCAATTTTCTGCGCAGGGCATCTAAGAAACTCTGTTTTTTGGTCTTCACCAGCTGTGCCTTGTCCAAAGAGCGTGTAATCCGCACTCTGTCTCCCGGCTGCAGTTCCTGGTAAGAATCTCCATCAAAATATACGCTGGCATTGCATCCCTGCCGCACCGTCTCGTGGCTGCGAAATGTAGCATCAATTTCCAGTTCAATCACAGCATCTGCCGGAAGCACAATGCTCCTTGCAGAAAGGGCATTGGCACAGATAGGCGTGACAATAAACAAATCCGCTTCCGGACTGACAATGGGGCCCCCTGCTGACAGGTTATATGCAGTAGAACCGGTCGGAGTGGCTGTGATCATTCCATCTGCCACATAGCGGCAGATCCACTCCCCATTCACATACATATTAAAGCGGATAATATTTACATGTCCATTGCGGTTCAGTACAATGTCATTCATGGCGCTGTCTTCAAACAGTACCTGATCCCCTCGCAGAACTTCTCCCTTGAGCAGCATCCGCTCCTCAATAAAATACTGATCAGACACCAGACAATCCAGTGCTTGGTACATACCGTTTTGATCGGTTTCCATCAGATAGCCCAGCGTACCCAGTTTAATGCCATAAACCGGATACCGGGTGTGCAGATTCCGACAGACATGAATGAGGGTACCATCCCCTCCCAGCACCAGAATACATTCTGTGTCACCGCCTACTTCTTCCTTCGTCAAAATCCGCTGTTCTCCTTTGGGTGACCAACCAGAAAGCGGTCTACAAATACATCCCCGTTCTTCCAGATACCTTTGTGCCTCCTGTGCAGCCTCCTGCACACCTTCTCTGGTTACATTTGCAATCATACAAAAATGCCGCATAGTTCTCCTTATAGTTCATGAGATTGTTCTACCAGTGCTTTTAGATCGATTTCCGGCAATGCCAGTTCCTCCGGTGTAGGATTGTTCTGAAGATAGATGAGATACTCAATATTGCCTTCCGGTCCTTTGATGGGAGAAAATTCCAGTCCCAGCGGAGCAAACCCAATGGATTTCACATAGTCTATAATGTGCTGTACCACTTCAATGTGGGTACTTTTTTCCCGCACCACGCCTTTCTTTCCTACTTTTTCTCTGCCTGCCTCAAACTGAGGCTTGATCAGACAAACCCCCTGTCCTCTTTCGGTAAGCAGCGCCTGTACCGGCTCCAATACCTTGGTGAGAGAAATAAAGGACACATCACAGGAAAAAAAATCCACCGGTTCCTGCAAATGCTCCGGCAATACATAACGGATATTGGTCTTTTCCATACAGACCACCCGGTCATCATTCCGCAAAGACCATGCCAGCTGTCCATGCCCCACATCAATGGCATATACCTTTGCTGCACCATTTTGCAGCATACAGTCTGTAAAACCACCGGTAGAAGAACCTACATCCATACAGACTTTATCTGTCAGGTCAATGTGAAAAGCATCCATAGACTTTTCCAGCTTCAGTCCGCCTCTGCTCACATATTTCAGTGTGTTCCCCCGCACTTCAATATTGGCATACAGATCAAACTGGGCACCTGCCTTATCCTCTTTTTGTCCATTGACATAGACCTGTCCTGCCATAATAATGGCCTTTGCCTTCTCTCTGGAAGGTGCCAGCCCTAAATTACACAATAACACGTCCAAACGTTCCTTCACGTTGTTACCATTCCTTTCTGGATTATCTACTGTACAACTCCAAAATCTGGTGCTCAATTCCTGACGCATCAATTTCCAGCATCTCTTTTAACTGGTTCACACTGCCCTGTTCTACGAAAGCATCGGGAATACCGATGGGCAGTATGCTGCCGGTATAGCCGATTTCCAGCAGATAGGCACTGATGAATTC
>ONWL01000143.1:4657-6774 GCA_900321525.1 uncultured Eubacteriales bacterium | reverse complement strand
CTTATCCAAATATACCACATGCTTCATATGTTTTGCCAATTGCTTGCTGATAAATGTCTTGCCGCATGCTGGTGGGGATGTAACTAATATTAGATTCTTCATAAATGCCTCCTAAGATAACTTGTCACTTTATCTGCTGCATATGCATTCACATACGATACTGGCAACTGCCGCTTCTCTGCCAAATGTTCCGCTTCAGCAGTCATCAGTCGTCACTCTTCATCATACCATAGAATTCTGAAAAAGAGAATCCTTATTTTAATCATTTTCGTAATTTTCGTTAAGAATTTTTTCACAAAAATAGGGGCAATTTTAATTTGCGATTTCTACATTCACAGATTTTCCCTTGATCTTGCTGTTCTTCATCCCTTTGAGCACTTTCCGCACCATGCCTTCCGGAATTTCAAAAAATGTATAACGGTCATAAATATCAATGTGTCCAATGGTTCTGCCTGGAATACCGGACTCTCCGGCTACTGCGCCTACCACATCTCCCGGACGAATACCCATGTTGCGTCCGATGTTTAAAAACATGCGGGTCATGCCGGCTTCCGGATGGTAGTTGTTTTCTCCCTTATCGCCCCTTCTTCTGCTGTCTTCTTCCCCTCTTCTGCGTCTGCCTCCTTCTTTTCTGTCTTTTCCAAAAGATGCATATGGGGTTTCATCGATCTCTTCCCCCTCATCTCCAATGGAGATCTTCATCAGGGCGGCTGCCAGCTCTAACGTAGAATACTCGGTGCTTTCCATCTTAGTCTCAATGGCGTCCACAAACCGGCTCAGATCTTCTTGTGCGATCACCTCATCCATCCGGTTTAACAACCCTTCTACTTTGATCTTGCTCACATCCTTCATGGACGGGATCGGGCGCTCCTGGATCTTGGTCTTGCAGTAGCGCTGGATATCTTTCAACTTATAGATCTCTCTGCCTACCACAAAAGAGAATGCCAGACCTTCTCTGCCGGCACGGCCGGTACGTCCGATTCTATGTACGTAATACTCTTCATCCTGCGGCACGTCAAAATTAAATACGGCTTCTACATCATCCACATCGATACCTCTGGCTGCCACATCCGTTGCAACCAGAATATCCGTATTGCCGTTCCGGAATCCATGCATCACACGGTCTCTCAGATTCTGCTTCAGATCTCCATGAAGTCCCTCAGCAAAATACCCTCTTCCCTGCAGTCCCACTACCAGGTCATCTACCTGCTTTTTTGTATTACAGAATACAAGGGACAGCTTTGGACGATACATATCCAACAGACGACACAGCACTTCCAGCTTATCCTTTGGACGCACCATATAATAATACTGCTCGATGGCCGGTACTGTCAGCTCTTTTTTCAGCACCCGCACCAGCTGTGGATTGGTCTGGAACTGTTCTGCAATCCGGCGGATCTCCTCCGGCATGGTGGCGGAAAACATCACCGTCTGCCGTTCCTTTGGCGCTTCTTCCAGAATGGTCTCAATGTCTTCCAAAAAGCCCATATTCAGCATTTCATCTGCTTCATCCAACACCACCGTCTCGATCGTCTCTAATTTCAATGTATGCCGGCGCATATGATCCATCACACGTCCCGGGGTTCCCACGATCACCTGGACACCGCCTTTTAACGAACGGATCTGGGTGCCGATGTCCTGTCCTCCATAAATAGGAAGCACTTTGATCCCATGCAGGTATTTTGCCAGCTTACGGATCTCTTCTGCTACCTGAATGGCCAACTCTCTGGTCGGACAAAGCACCACCGCCTGTGGTTTTTTATGTTCCGGATCGATCTTTTGCAGCAACGGAATGCCAAACGCGGCAGTCTTACCAGTACCGGTCTGTGCCTGCCCAATCATATCCCAACCTTCCATCTGCAGCGGAATCGCCTGGGTCTGGATGGGAGATGCCTCTTCAAATCCCATATCACTGACTGCCCGCAGGATCTCTTCCTGCAAATTCATATCCTCAAATCTCATTGTTTCCATTTAATCCTCGATTCTAACATCTTTTTCATCATTTCCTACCTGCCCTTTCCTCCACTTTCTTTTCATACGATTGTGAATTTCTTCAAAAATAAAAATCATGTTTTCAAGGGCACTAAATATCCATTGTATCAGTTCTCTTCCGTTTC
>ONWL01000143.1:0-4595 GCA_900321525.1 uncultured Eubacteriales bacterium | reverse complement strand
TTTCCCTTCCTACACGCCACTGTCTAATCCTGCCCTATTTTCTAAAAAAACGTCGATTTCTTTTTCGTGCATTTCCCATCTCCCCCTTTTATAATGAGTTTATGCATCAAAGCATGTTCTGTGCCGGAGCGTCACATCCTGCACCGCCTGCTCCACCGGGTTTTGGCTGCAGGTTACGCGCGGCGAAAGACGTTGGAAAGGAGTCCGAAACGCCTGCTCCACCGGATTTTGGCTGCAGGTTACGCGAGATGCTGCCGCAGGTCATTGATGCGGTGCCGCCTGCTCCACCAGGTTCTGGCTGCAGGTTACGCTTCAGATTGGAGGATCAAAATGGAAGAACCACGCTACATGATATCAGATGCTGCCAAACAGGTAAACGTGGAAGCACATGTACTTCGTTACTGGGAAGAAGAATTGGAACTGGCCATTCCGCGCAATGAAATGGGCCATCGTTATTATACCGAAGAATACATTCATATATTCCAGCAGATACGCCAGCTAAAAGAAAGCGGCTACCAGTTAAAAGCCATCAAAATGCTGCTCCCCCGGATCAAAGAGATGAATGAGGAGGAACTGCATCTGCTTTCCGTCTTATCGGAAGAAATGAACCGGCAGGCACTGACCTGGGAACCATCCCAAGCAGAAGAGCCGATTCCTTCTGATCCGCCTTCCGATGAGGCCGCTGACAACATCGTTCCCATGCCCACCCGTTCTGCTTCTGTCAACGGATCCTTACCGCCGGAAAATCCAAAGCTGCTCCAGTTCCAGGCCATCATGACGGAGATCCTGTCCTGCGCATTACAACAGCAGGAGGAGCGTTTTGTATCGGAAGTGGAACAACGCATTTCCAACCGTTTGTTAAAAGAATTGAATTATAATATGCGTCAGTTAGAAGAAATGCAGGAAGATCATTTTCGCCGGATCGATGCTGCATTATCCTCCCATCGGGAAGCTGCCGCAGCCCGGGTGGCGTCTAAAAAACGGTTTGGCAGAAAGACGCACAAAAAACAGGCTGCTGAGTCCGAGACGTTTTCCTGACTACATATCCTGTCCTGCTCCGGGCACAAAAAAGAAAGGCAGCGGATCCCATCCGGACTGCCTTTCTTTTTTGCCAGAACGGTGCCACATGGCCGACCGCCTGTCATCCATTCTATCAATACACTTTTTTGCCTTAAATCCTGCCGTCAGGAGAGCGCCTTTTTTCCTGCCGTCTGTACACAGCAGGTGCGCTTGCGCTGTACAATGAACCAGAAGGCCAGTGCCGAATAACACAGGTAACCTACCACAAACAAACGGGAAGCCGCCGGCTCAAAATACCGCTGTGTCTCCTGATAGATCACATTCATCATCAGGTCACTGACATACGCAGTGGTATCATCGGTGACGAGACTGCCCCGGTACAGATCCAGGAAATACGTGTATTTGGTATAAAAATAAATGTCGCCTAACTTTGGATCTTCCTTCTCTAATACAAGCACATAATGAGAATCTTCCTGTACTGTTGCAAAGTCAAACAGGATCTGGCCTTTTTCCACATCCTCTTTTGTAAAGATCTTCTCTGCCAACAGATGACGGTCTGCATCCAGCAGACGGATCCGGTATGCAGAAATGGCCTCCTCTTCCGCAGAGACAGCTGCATTCAAGCAGATTGCATTGAATTTCTTGTTCACATAAAAATCCTGTTCCAGACGCTGTTCCAAATGAATGGGGGAATTGATCTTTGTATTTTCCAACGCATTAATTCTATTATAGGTGAATATGGATTCTGTCTGGAACAAATGCACCAGTATGACACAGGACAGCACTGTCAAAGTCACATACATCCCTTGCAGCAGAGTCCACACAGAACGATCCCGCAGTTCCAACAAACGCTGCCCGGTCCACCGGGTGTATCCTTCCTGCGCCAATAGGATCATGCACAAAAGAAACGGCGCCGAATAGATATTCTTGGCTTCCCAAAAGAAATAAAACAAAATACCGCCTAATATTGTCAACACCACAACAAATTGCAGGGGCGGAATTTCTTTGCCCCGCTTCAATTGAAAACCACAGAATACAAACACCCCAAGCAGCAGTGCCAGACGGTATGCCTGGCTGTAGATCTGGTAAAACTGACGGTGATTGCCTCCTATCAGCTCATACAAAAAACTCTCATTTTCCCCATGCATCATTCGAAGCCGGATGGAAGAATAACCATCTGCCCAGGTAGTCATGGTCTTTCGAAACCACAGATCCACTGTTCCGGAAACACCCAGTTCCTCATAATTTTGAATTGTTTGTCTGGCAAGCGCTTCTTTTCTTGCATCCCCGTCTTCAAAACTATCTGCCAACTGAATGTCTTCCCCATTGGTGGAAAGATTACCATTTCCATGAGATCCCATGCTAAGCCAGTATGTGATCGGATAATTGCCATCCTGTATCTCTCCAAAATAAGTGCGGTTCATATGGGAAAAAAGCGAGAAAGCAGCTGCCATCACCACTACCATCACACCGCCAGTCAAAATGGCTTTCCGATACAGCTTATGCCGAACGACCAACACCGGAACCACACACAAAAGTGCTGCAAAAGGAAAGATTGCAGTAGGGCGGATCTCATATCCAAGTACCACCAATCCCCCGATCCATGCAGCCAGACACAATTCCCAGTACCATTTTTTCGTACGGTACAACCGGATGGAACAATAAAAGATTGCCATCATGATCGGCAGGCTGTACGTCAGAGAATACACCCAAAATAGTACGCCGTAATAAACCGGATTCATGACGCATAAGATCAGCGCTTTGTTGGCAGATCTGACTCCAAACTGTTCTTTGACGATCAGCCAGGTCAACCAGATGCCAAGCAGGATAAAGCCCAGATTCATCACATACAGCGTTTCCAGCACACGCAATGTATCTGTTACGCCAAATACGGCAAAGATCCGGTAAAAAAACATAAATAAAATGATCAGCAGATAATTGTTCCCGAAAATGCCAATGGTACCAATGTGTACGTCGTTGATAGTGGCAGTGCCGTTCTTCAGCAGCTGCATCGCTTCATCCAGATCATCAAAACTATCCGTCAACGGTCTTGGATGGAGTTTACACAGTAAGACCACACAAATCAAAGTCATACCCAAAAACAATCCTGCTGTGATGGCATACTCCATCTTGGGAAACCGCTCCTGACAGAAGTCTACCAAACGAAATGCACCCAGGATCAGCAGGATCAGTTGGACGCAGACCAGCAGACCAAACAGAAACAAAAAAGCATGATTTGTATCTGCACCCAATCCAATGCCGGACAGATTGTATACCGTACCGGCTGCAATGACCAGTACTGCCATTGCCAGACAATACATACTCACTCTTTGAAAAAAATTATAGATTCTCATTTTCCACCCTGTCCATCTCCTTTGCCATCGTCTGCACGCTCTGCTGTCCGCTCACTGATGATGTATCTCGGCCGTCTCTTCGTTTCCATATAGATCTTTCCGATATACTCTCCGATGATTCCCAAGCTGGCCAGCTGGATGCCGCCCAGAAAACACACAATACTAATCATACTGGCCCATCCGGCCACTGAATGACCTGTGAAATGGGCGATCACTGCCCAGATCACACCAATCATGCTCAGACCCGCAATGGAAGCCCCTAATCCGGTGATCATACGGATGGGCTTGACACTCAGACTGGTGATTCCGTCAAAGGCAAGCGCCAACATCTTCATCAACGGATAGTGGCTTTCTCCGGCGATCCGTTCATGCCGTTCATAATATACCGCAGTGCTTTTGAACCCCACCAAAGGGATCATCCCCCGCAAAAACAAATTAACTTCTTTGAAATTTGCAAACTCTTCCAATACCCGTGAGGAAACCAGACGATAATCGGCATGGTTAAACACCACTTCTGCCCCCATCCAGTTCAGTAATTTATAAAATCCTTCCGCTGTAAACCGTTTGAAGAAAGTATCGGTATCCCGCTTGCTTCTCACGCCATACACCACTTCACATCCATCTAAATACGCATCCACCATGGCATCCATGGCGTTGATGTCGTCCTGACCGTCACAGTCAATGGAAATCGTAATGTCACACAAGTCTTTGGCTTCCATCAAACCTGCCAAAACTGCATTCTGGTGTCCACGATTCCGGCTGAGATTGATTCCTTCAATATATACATTAGCAGCAGATAACGATTGGATCAACTCCCAGGTCGTATCTTTGCTTCCATCATTAACAAACAAAACCCTGCTTTCTTCTGCAATCTTCCCATCCCCGATCAGCTGCACGATCTTTTGTTGAAACAACGGACTGGTGATCGGCAGTACTTCCTGCTCATTGTAACAAGGAACCACGATATACAAGATCGGGATGTTTTTTCTCATTTTACAATTCATTGCTTATTTCCTCCATAAATCCAAAAACCCATTCAAGGGTATATCATGAAATACCTTTTTTGTCAACATTCCTGCCCACCCCTCTCCAGCAGTACCTGTGACTTCGCCATATTTGGCAGAGTAAAGCGGACATTCGTATTCCGCTTCGCTCCATACTCATGAACGCATGCTGCTTCGCAGCTTGTCAGAAGGGGCTTTACCCCCTCCTGACATAAGC
>ONWL01000142.1 GCA_900321525.1 uncultured Eubacteriales bacterium | reverse complement strand
GATAAGTCTACCTTAGGCATGCGCTCCACGCTCCACCCTCTGCTGACAGCAGCAATCTTTTCATCCAGTCCCGGAATTTGTTCGTAAATATCCAGAAAACGCCCCTTCAACAACATCTGTTCCTCTTCCGCGATCCCTGTCAGTTCATCCAGATACGTATCAATCTGTTCCTTTAATTCCTCATCCTGATAAAATGCACAGTGAAACACCATCTTAAAGGTTTCTTCCCGAAGTTCTCGTCTGTTCATGTTCTTCCTCCATCTTAATTACACGAAAAAGGACTGCCACAGAACCCAAAAAGTCCTGCCACAGTCCCGACCAGTTCTCAGATGTTCACACCTGCAATGGCGATATTCACCTCAAGTACCTGCAGACCAGTCATATTCTCAATGGCATCCTTTACTCTATCCTGTACAGCGGCACTGATTGCCGGAATGTTATATCCATACAACAGATTCAAAGAAAGCTTTACAGAAACTGTATGCTCTAAAATGGAAACTGCAACGCCTTTGGATAAGTGCTTCATGCCCAGCTTTGCTACCAACTCTCTGGTCATATTCCCTGCCATGGAAGCCACGCCCTTTACTTCTGTTGCTGCCAGACCGGCAATGATCGCAACCACTTCTTCTGCAATCTGTACCTTACCGGATGCATTCTCCAACATTACTTCGTATGAATTTTTCTCCACTTCTCTAGCCACAATTGTACCTCCTGTGAAACATTTGGCATAAAAGCCAAATCATAAATCGTAAACTGTTCACAGTTCCGATACCATACATTATAACAGAATTCTGTTAGAATGAAAAGTCAATTTCCGCAGAATTATAAATTTCTTGCAATTCCCCCTTCACTGCATGACTATTGCTGTTTTTCTCCTGCCATATCCATCAAAGAAATGACGATGTTTTCGATTCCGGTGTCTGTTTTTCGTTTGACAATGTCCTCCACCTGGGCCAGCTGTGCATCGGTCAGGCTGCTTTTTCCAATGACTACCTCCACCTGGTCACCGTTGATACTGACAATGGCATCCGAAAAACCTTTGGATTTCAATAGCATCTCTGTGGCACTTTCCATCTCAGCAGTTGTAGTCAGTGTCACCATGGTATCAATGGCACCCTGTACCTCCTCATCTGTAGCTCCATCATTATTGATCACATTCAACAAAGCTTCCTTGTTGGCACCTCTGACCTGCTCTCTGTCTAATTTACTCTGTGCCACAAAGTCAGATACGGTCATGCCGCTTGTCAATACTGCCTCTCCCGGCACGCTGTCTAAATCAGAGGCATCCTGATCCAGACTGGCAATGTCCGTATCCTCTGCCATATCTTCTGCTGCTGCCTGATTTTGCCCGTCCTCTTCCTGTGCTACAGTTTGGGTTTCTGTCTCTCCATCCACTACTGTATCACCAGAAAGTCCTTCCTCCTCTCTGTGCAGCACGGTCTTTTCCGTCTGTCCTGCCGTGTCTGCTGCATCTTCCAGAACATCTGTACCAATATCAGCAGACAATCCGGTTCCAGTCAGACCTACACTGTTTTCTGACAGCAGATCTTCCTGAGAAATTTCGTACTGGGCTTCCACATATGTAGAAGTCGTCTGATTTTTTCTTGTACGATCAGTGTTTCCAGCATAAGTCAGATAACCTGCCACTGCCAGCATCACCGCCAGTGCGGATACAATGGTTTGATTTTTTTTCAACAGTCTCTTCATGAAAACCTCCATATCAAGATGATTCCTTCTTCAATACCCTAATTTTATGCGGAGATACTCCAAATAATGCCGACATTGCATCTGTAATCTGTTCTGCAATGACCGGTGAATCAGCCCCCTCTGCTACAATCAAAATCCCTTCTATCTCCGGTGCCATTTCCTGTAAGACATAAGGCATTCCATTTCCTTCTCCTATCAATACTGTGTTTTCTTCATAGGTTAGTTGCCTATCTTTTCTGGTTCCTCCTCCGGAATCTGTTTCTTCTAATGTATCATCAGAACGGCTGTACTCTTTGTCTATGATTTTTTCAGAAGATGCCTTCAATGTCACAAACACCTCTGCTTCTCCTACCCCCTCAATGGTGGACAGGACTGTTTTTAATTTCTGCTCTATGTATGTAGTATAGGCATGATCTTCTGTATCTGTATACTGGGAAGATGTGCTCACTTCTCCACTTTTCCCCATATTTGATGGTTCATTTTCCGTACTCTTCTCCATTTTATTCAGTCTGGATGCCAAAATTAGCAAAAATATCCCCACAAGTGTCATCAGATACCATTTGCGCTTCGACACTCCCGACAGGTGTTCTTTCCATTTTTCAACCAGTGATTCTTTTTCTTCCGTTGGAATTGTCTGTTCTACACCTTCTTCCTGTTCTTGTGTCAATGTTACGCCTCCTATTCCTGTTATATGCACACATGGATCCAAATGTAACCATACAAAGCGATGGAAAGTTGCATAAAAATAGCATCATTGCATTTCAGGGAAGAACCTGTATCCGTACTTTTCCTTCTTTCAGATCATACTGCTGTTGTATCAATTCTTCCAATATTCCCAATGTCTGTGCCTCTGTTTCTCCTTTGTCTCTGCCAATCTGCACCGGTGTCACTTCTTGCACCATACTGCCCTTTTCCTGCGCTTCTGCCTTTTGCCGGACAGACAATAAAACCGACTCCGGGATTCCCTTCTTATCCAATGAAAGCCGAATGCCACACACCTCATATCCACAGTGTTCCATCAACTGCCTGATCTCCGCCTCATAATAAGTCTGCATTCGAAGTTGCCCGGCTTCTTCTGTAAAACCCTGTTCAAGCATTTCTGTCACATAGTCGGTAAACGCATCGGAAAGCGTCTGCTCCTGTCTTTGAAACCCCAGAACAGGAGAAAGAACCAACAGCGTCAGCACCATGCCGGTAAACAGCTGCACATACTTTTTATATCGGTTGTCCGGCAAAATCCCCTGAAACAAAGAAACGAGAATCACATAATACGCAATGCTTTTTACCCAGGAAACGACCCCTTCCACCTTTTCCTCCCTGCATCCACATTAGAATTTTCCAGTTACCGCAGTACAGATCAATGCCACTGTAATGAACAACAACACACAACAGACAAAAACCATTTTCAGCAAAAAACGTGCGGCACGCCCAGCACAGGCAAGAGTTTCTACCATTCGTTTGTCTGCCACTGGCTGAATCACCGCTGCTGCCAGCTGGTACATGAGGGCAGTCAATGCCAGTTTCCCAAGAGGCACTGCACAGCAAAGCACCAGCACGATCAGAGCCCCTGCTCCCATTGCATTTTGAATCAGCATCCCCGTACCTAATACAATATCAGACACCGCTTCTACCCCATCGCCAATGCCCGGAATCACCCCGATAGCCTTTTGCACCAGAGAAATCTTCCGACTTTGTAGCAAAGGAACCACCAGATTTTGAATCATCTGGATACCAATGACTGCCATCAGCATCGATTTCATTGCCCAGTTCAAGACCGATTCTGAAAGTCCCTCTAATTTTTTCAGTAAACCATCTTTGCTGATGTGATTGGTGATACAAAGCAATACATTCATTTCTACCAGAGGAATGACAAAAAGATTCATCCCATATTCCACACCGTAACAGATCATAAAGATAGTCTGGTCATACACCAGCGCACCTCCGCTGCCTGTGGTAAAAGTCAATGCCAGAGAAAAGGCTGGAATAAAGGCACGCATAAAGGTCAGCAGTGTCTGCAGTACATCACTTGCAATCCCAACCGACAGAATCACCGATGCAATGACCAGAGACACCAGAAACAGATAACTGACCAGAAATCCATTTTCTGCAATCTGGCTGTTGCGAAACACAGAAGAAAATGTAGTGAACACAGCGGAAAACACGGCTGCAGCCATTGCTTGCACCAGAATCTCCCGATTGTACACCAGATCTCCCAAAAAAACCTGACCGAAATAGCTTTGCAACATTTCTTTTAACTCTACCCAGTTACCTCTGACAATGGTTCCCACCAAACCGGAAAAAGAAAGCCTGTCCCCAAGTCCACACTGATTCAGAATTTCCTCAATCTTTGTGAAATCAAACTGATCCAGAAATGTTCCTGCTTCCATACGTCACCTCCTTTACATAAGACTTTCTATGGTTTCTAACAATGCCAATACCACCGGAATCCCCAGTGCCATAATCAGGATTTTGGCAAACAGTTCCACCTGCCCTGCCAGTGCCTGATATCCGGCATCCCGGCAGATGTTTCCCGCAAATTCTGACAAATAGGTAATGCCCGTAATTTTCAGCAGCACTGACCAGTATACCGCATCTATCTGCACATACTGTTCCAACAGTTCGATAGAAGACAACACCTGTCCAATCTGGTCTGTGGTAAACCACAAGATTACCACACCAGCTGCCAGTCCAATATACACTCCATATTCCGGTTTGGCCTGCTTTAATTGCACCGCCAACAGTGCTGCTGCAATGGCTGTAATGGCTACCTGAAACATCGTCCTGCCTTCTTTCCTTAAATTGCAAATAACCTTCTAATCGTATCAAACAAATCTGAAATATACGGCACGATCCAGAACAATACCAGCAACAATCCTGCCAGACTGACCAAA
>ONWL01000087.1 GCA_900321525.1 uncultured Eubacteriales bacterium | reverse complement strand
AGAAGATTATGTGCAAATCATGGCAGACCAGGGGAATCTCTTTGTCTATGGTCATGAGGGGAATCTGGTGGAACGCTTTGACAATGCCATTCTGCTGGTAGACTTTGCACAGGAGAACCAGCTGAATCCGGTGCTTCGTTGGAACAGGACGCGGGAAGGAGCGGGTTCCGGGTATGCACAGGTTGCATTAGATGGCATGACTTTGATGAGGAATGACCGGATTCTCCCCATCGGTATTTCCGATACAGCTTCCCGCTCCGGTTACCTGTATGGATTGTGGTCAGTGGCAGAACAGCGGTGGGTGATGGAACCTTTCGTAGAATGGATGAATCTGCTTGGAGATTCCCTGTGGACGGACAGTGAGATACCGGCAACCGGTGGAGATCTGAGGCAGTTCGACGGCACGGTTCTGGCATCTTCCGAGTACGGATTCTGGCGGAATGGAGATGTCATTTTGTCACTGGAAAAGGTATATGATCTGGAAGGGAAAGAAATCGGAGTGTATGATGGAACCCGGGAGACGGTGTTGGATGCGGCGGATCAAATGCTGATCATAACAACGGTGGGTGACAACCGGATATATGGTTACAGTCTGGATCACCAGTTACAGTGGGTGGAACCAAACGGATGGACATACAATGGACATTATGAAGGATACCGAAATGGAGTGAACGGAACCTATGCGTGTTATTTCAACTGGATTGATGGGGAGGGCAATTCTCTGGTGACAGACAGGGACTTAAATGTTGTGATGGGGGGAGAGGATATTTTGCAGGCAAACCCGGATTTCACAGTAGAGCCGGGAACCACCTTCCAGCTTGCCATCGCATCAGAAGAGGGATTTCACGTTCTGGTGACGGAACCGTCCAAAGATCCGTATATGCTGTACCTGAACAGAAAGTATGGCATCGTGGGTTCAGATACAATCCTGCTGCCCTGATCCGGTATAAAATAAATTTTTGCCTGCAAAACTCAGGATTTTGCTTCGCAAAACCTTCGCGGAATAGTGGTCTCTGAACAGTTACATTTTTTCAAAAAAGTGCAACCAACGGATATTTTTTACGGTATATAGAATAGACAGGGATCGCTGTGAAGATACGAAAACAGTGACAGCAGGGGAGAAACTGCAAAAAGCACTTCACAATCAGGAGGACCGGGTATGAGTGATGTACAGACAATGGTGATGTTGGCATTGATTTTTCTGGTGATGGGAATGGTGACCATGCAGCAGGAGCGAAAGACCACTGATGCAGACCAGTCACAGCAGGGAAGAAGTACACCAGAAAAACGTCATACGTAAAAGCGAAAATCAGCAGGGAACAGTTTGACATCCCTGCTGATTTTGTCTATACTGAAAGAAATTCCTGCATCGGAGGAGAAAAGATATGAGAGCATCGTCAATTGATATTTTGAAGTGTTTTTTGTGTACATTGGATGGAGAACTGTCAGAGGCAGTCTGTAGTGAAGTGAAGCTGTCACCGGAGGATGATCTGTATACATACAGCGCCCAGCTGCTGGCATCCAACATGGGAAAACCAACGGTTAGTAAAGGACAGTTTTCCATGGGGTCCTGGCTGGCAGGGGTACTGCCTCAGAATGCAGAGGGGATGGCACAGTTTGTGCCGCTGATTGCAGGCCGGGTCTATGATGCAGTGTGTCACAATGGAGCCATTCGTCCGGGAAGCGGCATCTGTATCTGGGCAGTAGCAGATGACCAGCCTTTCATTGGCTTTTTTAAATTGAATTTTCAACGGAAATATATGTGCTATCTGGAAGAAGACGGTACTGTGTCCTGGCACATCAATTCCAAAGTGCTGCCAGACAGCAAGAAAAAGGATTACGAATTTTTTATCATCAATGTACTGGAACAGACAGTGGAATTGTCTCCGGTGACAGAGGTGGTGAATGGAGTGCAGACCAATTATCTGGCCTCCTTTGTGCTGGAACTACAGGCAGACAGGCCGGAGAAGGAGACGGTGAAACTGTTTGACACCGCTGCCGTAGAAACCATCCGGGAATGTTATCAGGAAGAGGAAGCACCCCAGAAGATTCTGGAATACAAGGCAGATGTGGCATTTACAGTGGCGGAAACCGGTGCCATTGATACAAAGGAAGTGGAAGAACGGATTTTTGCAGACAATGAAATTGCAGCAAAGCGGTATCAGGAGAAGGTGGCAGAAGCAGAACTGCCTAAAGCTCCTATTCCAGTCAGTAAGCCTACAGAGCGGCTGTTTCAGAAAAAGCAAAAGATTGTCACAGATACCGGAGTGGAACTGCTGATTCCGGTGGCATATTTGCAGGACGAGCATTTGGTGGCATACGAAACCGCAGATGACGGCAGCATTTCCATTGTGATTAAAAATGTGCGGAAGCTGGAAAATAAATAGCGGGATATTGTTTGAAAAATGCAACCATTCGGGGCTGCTATTCCGCGAAGGTTATGCGAAGTAAAATCCTGAGTTTTGCAGGCAAAAATCCCATCGACAGAGTCGATTTGGAATGGATTTTGCCCGTAACTGTGAGGGTATTGAACAGTTACGAAAAAATTTTAAAAAACCCCTTTAAAAAGTCAGGATAATTCGCTATAATGGTTATACTGAATATGTCACAAATTTTTTGAGATATGTTTATGCAAAATACTGATTTTTTGGAAGAAATAGATTATTTTTACGGCTGTAAGGATTTGCGGCAAAGGAAGGAGAAAAAAACGATGTTGTTTGGATTTGGAACTGCTACAGACATGGGCATTGATTTGGGAACTGCCAGTATTTTGGTATATATTAAGGGAAAAGGTGTTGTATTAAAGGAGCCTTCTGTGGTGGCCATTGACCGCAATACCAATGAGATTAAGGCGATCGGTGAAGAGGCTCGTCTGATGATTGGTAGAACGCCGGGCAATATTGTGGCGGTGCGCCCCCTTCGTCAGGGTGTGATTTCAGATTATACCATTACAGAGAAGATGTTAAAGTATTTTATCCAGAAGGCACTTGGCAAGACCCAGTTCCGCAAGCCGAGAATCTGTGTCTGCGTGCCAAGCCAGGTGACAGAGGTAGAGCGCAAGGCGGTAGAGGATGCAACCTATCAGGCAGGTGCCAGAGAAGTGTCCATCATTGAGGAGCCGGTGGCAGCAGCCATCGGTGCAGGAATCGACATTTCCAAGCCATGCGGCAATATGATCGTGGATATCGGCGGCGGTACCACTGATGTAGCGGTCATCTCTTTGGGAGGCACAGTTGTCAGCGAGTCTATCAAGATTGCAGGTGATGATTTTGATAAGGCCATTGTGGCGTACATGAGAAAGAAGCATAATCTGTTGATTGGTGATCGTACCGCAGAAGAGATCAAGATTCAGATTGGTACCTGTTACAAGAGAGAAGAAGATCTGTCCATCGATGTGAGAGGGCGGAATCTGGTGACCGGTCTGCCAAAGACCATCACCATTACTTCTGAGGAGACATTGGAAGCACTGCGTGAGCCGGCAGCCCAGATCGTAGATACGGTACACAATGTATTGGAGAAGACTCCACCGGAACTGGCAGCAGATATTTCTGACAGAGGAATCGTATTGACCGGCGGCGGTGCACTGTTACATGGTTTGGAGCAGCTGTTAGAGGAGCACACCGGTATTACCACTATGACTGCGGAAGATCCGATGACTGCAGTGGCCATTGGTACCGGTCAGTATATTGAATTTTTGGCAGATAACTCCACTGTATACGACGTATAAAAGATGTGAACCATGCAAAGCCAGGGCGAGTTACCCTGCAAGGACCTGTGCAAGACTGCACAGGTCCTTTTTGCAGAAAGAGAAAGGAGCCGGGATCATGGCAGAAGTAGAAGGATACATAGAAAGAATCATATATCGAAGCGAAGATACCGGCTACACGGTGCTGTCTTTGTTAAACGGCGGCAAGGAATCCTGCCTGGTGGGAGTGCTGCCCCTGGTCTCAGAGGGAGAGTATGTGACCGCATCCGGGGAAGTGGTGGTGCATCCGGTTTACGGAGAGCAGATCCGGGTGCAGGAGTTTGCTTTTTCGGTGCCTTCTGACAAGGCAGGGATGGAATTGTACTTAGGATCCGGTGCCATCAAGGGCATCGGACCTGCGCTGGCAAAGCGTATCATCAAAAAGTTTGGGGAAGATACGTTCCGCATCATGGAGGAGGAACCGGAGCGGCTGGCGGAAATCAAGGGCATTAGTGAGCGCAGAGCGCTGGAGGTGGCTTCTCAGATGCTGGAAAAGCGGGAAGGTCGCAAGGCTATGCTGTTTTTACAGAAGTATGGCATCACCTGGAACATGGGCATGAAAATTTATAACCAGTATGGCAATGAGTTGTATCGGATCATTCAGGAAAATCCCTACCGTCTGGCAGATGATATCACCGGCATCGGGTTCAAGATCGCAGATGAGATTGCATCCAAAGCGGGTATTGTAGCAGATTCGGAGTTTCGGATCCGAAGCGGCATTTTGTATACCTTACAGCAGGCAGTGGGACAGGGGCATACCTATCTTCCTGTGGAGATTCTCATCCGGGAAGCGGCCAATCTGCTGCAGGTAGAGGGTGAGCAGGTTGAAAAATATATGATGGATCTGACCATTGACCGGAAGCTTCTCATCCGTAATCTGAAGACAAAGGAAGGAGAAGCGGAAACGGTATTAAAAGCTGCTTATTTATCCTATTATTACTATCTGGAACTGAATACTGCCAGAATGCTGTGTGATCTGGATATCCGGGCAGTGGCAGACAGAGAAGAAATTGCCCGCACACTGGAAAATATCGAGGCCGATACAGGCATTGCGCTGGATGAGATTCAGCGGGAAGCAGTCCGCACTGCGGTGGAACAGGGCTTGATGATCCTGACCGGTGGTCCGGGTACGGGAAAGACCACTACCATCAATGCCATCATCCGGTATTTTGAGGAAGAAGACATGGAAGTGCTGTTGGCGGCTCCTACCGGCAGGGCTGCCAAGCGGATGTCGGAAGCCACCGGCAGAGAGGCGAAAACCATCCACCGTCTGTTGGAAATCGCCGGTCCTTCGGAACAGCAGGTGGGAGACAATGCCAACTTTGGCCGCAATGAGGAAAATCCCCTAGAGGCAGATGTGGTCATCATTGATGAGATGTCTATGGTGGACATTTCCCTGATGCATGCTTTGTTAAAAGCAGTGCCGGTGGGATGCCGGCTGATTTTGGTGGGTGACGTGAACCAGCTGCCCAGTGTGGGACCGGGGAATGTATTAAAAGACATCATTGGTTCCGACTGTTTTCAGGTGGTGCGGCTGACCCGGATTTTCCGTCAGGCAGCAGAAAGTGACATCATTTTAAACGCCCATAAAATCAATGCAGGAGAGCCGGTGGATGTAAACCGGCGCAGCAAAGATTTTCTCTTTGTCAAACGGGACAATGCCGGCAACATCGTAGGGGCGTCCATCACTCTGGTGCGGGATAAACTACCTGCTTATGTGCAGGCAAGGTCACAGGACATTCAGGTGCTGACTCCCATGCGAAAAGGAAACTTAGGGGTGGAGCAGTTAAATGTGGTATTGCAGGAACAATTGAATCCTCCGGCTCCCGGGAAGCAGGAAAAGACCTTTCCACAGGGCGTATTCCGGGAAGGGGATAAGGTCATGCAGATTCGAAACAACTATCAGATGGAGTGGGAAATCACAGACCGGCACAACATCCCCATCGAAAAAGGAGTAGGGGTGTTCAATGGAGATACCGGTATCATCCGGGAAGTGAATCTGTTTGCAGAGGAACTGGTGGTGGAATTCGAAGACCAGAAGAAAGTCCACTATCCTTTCAAACAGGCAGAAGAATTGGAACTGGCTTATGCGGTCACCATCCACAAATCCCAGGGAAGCGAGTATCCGGCAGTGGTCATTCCACTTTTGTCCGGTCCCCGGATGCTGATGAATCGGAATTTATTATACACGGCAGTCACCAGAGCCAGACAGTGCGTGTGTATCGTGGGAAGTGTGGGCATGTTTCAGGAAATGGTGGCAAATGAACGGGTGCAGTGGAGGTATTCCGGACTGGGGATCCAGCTGCGGGAATTGCGAAATGAGGGATTGGGGTGAGTGAGATGCCGATAACTGTTTTACAAGGGCAGTCTCATAGGCATTGCGGAATGAGCGGTTGGGCTGATATGAAAGCAGGCAAAAAGAGATCATCATGAAAAAATAAAACTGGATTTGTGGACAGTTTGTATGATAGTTGTAAAATAGTGGATGCACACGATTGATTTTGTTCTCCAAATTGTGTAGGCGTCAATTTGGAGACGAACATCATGATTGTTTCAGCAAAGATACTTATGGAGTCGATGCAACAAGGGGGAATGGTGTGAAACTGGGAGAGAAGATACTGGAACTGCTGTTTGTATGAAGTGCGGAAAGACGCTGTTACATGATACAAAAGAATATTGCAGGGATTGCAGCCGGAACAGACGGAGCTTCAAACGGGGCATCATCCTTGCCAACTATACACCGGAAGTGCAGAAGGCGCTGTTGGATGTGAAGTATCACAATCTGCGCCAGAATCTGGATTTCTTTGCAGCAGAGATCATCCGCCTGAGAGGGAAACAGATTGCAGGCTGGCAGGCGCAGGCACTGATTCCGGTGCCTCTGCACCCTTCCAAAAGACGGCAAAGAGGCTTCAACCAGACGGAGGAACTGTGCCGTCGCCTTTCGGCAGGATTGCAGCTGCCGGTGGACACAAGCCTGCTATACCGCCGGAAAAAGACACTGCCCCAAAAGGGATTGACGAACAGACAGCGTATGGCCAATCTGGCAGAGGCATTTGTGGCAGAGAGACGGACAGAACCCTATCATACGGTCATACTGGTAGATGACATCTACACCACAGGCAGTACGGCGGAGTTGTGTACCCGGGCATTGATGGCGGCGGGAGTGGAGACGGTGTATGTGCTGTGCGTGGCGGCAGGTGTGGTGGAGTGAGAAAGAAATAGAGGAGAAAAGAAATAAATGAACAATGTGGCACATAGGATACTGGATGGGGCATATACCGGTTTGGTGGATGCTTCTTATTTATCGGAAGAAGCATTGCGCCCGAAACTGCTTTACAATGATGTGCAGCAGGGGAATACGGTATTAGCAGGAATCGAACAGGAATTACAGCACTGCGATACCTTCTGGTTTTCCGTGGCATTTGTCACCAGAAGCGGTATGATCGTGTTAAAAAATCTGTTTCGGGAGCTGGCAGAAAAGCAGCCTTCTGTGAAGGGCAGGATTCTCACCGGTGACTATCAGCATTTCAATGAACCGAAGGCATTACGTGAATTGTTGGAATTTCCCAATTTGGAAGTGCGGGTTTACACAGAAGAAGATTTTCACACAAAGGGATATTTTTTTGAGAAGGATTCTGTTTGCACGTTGATTGTGGGCAGTTCCAATCTGACCCAAAATGCACTGAAAGCCAATAAAGAGTGGAATCTGAAGGTGAATTCGCTGGAACAGGGTGAATTGGTGCAACGCACCAATGGAGAATTTCAGGCCATGTGGGACAGATCAGTGGTACTGACGGAGCAATGGATTGCGCAAGTGTATGAACCGGAGTATTGGGCAAAGAGAAAAGAGAGAACCCACAAAAAAATAGAACGACTGCGTACCTATACGTTACAACCCAATCTGATGCAGAGGGAAGCATTGCATGCATTAGCGGATTTGAGGGCACAGGAGAAAGAAAGGGCGTTGTTGATTTCGGCAACAGGTACTGGCAAAACCTACCTTTCTGCCTTTGATGTACGGGCATATCGGCCCAAACGGATGCTGTTTTTGGTGCATCGGGAGATGATTTTGCGCCAGGCACTGGAAAGTTTTCGGGATGTGTTAGGAGAGGGAATTTCAGCCGGTTTATTGACTGGAAATGAACATGATTGGGATGTCCAATATTTGTTTTCTACAGTACAGACCATGTCTAGAGAATCGGTGTTACATCAGTTTGCACCAGATGCTTTTGACTATATTGTCATTGATGAGACACACAAAGCCGGTGCAGAAACGTATCAGTGAATTATGGAATATTTCAAACCACAGTTTTTGCTGGGGATGACAGCCAGTCCGGAACGTACCGATGGATTTGATATTTTTCAATTGTTTGATCACAACGTGGCATATGAGATTCGCCTGCAAAAAGCAATGGAAGAAAATTTGTTGTGTCCGTTTCACTATTTTGGGGTGACAGAATTGACCGTAGATGGGCAAACCATTGATGACACCACAGAATTTCGTTATCTGATTTCTGAGCAACGTGTGGATCATATTTTGAAACAGGCAAATTTTTATGGTTATAGTGGAACTCGTGTAAAAGGATTGATTTTTTGCAGCAGAAAAACAGAGGCTGAAAAATTGTCTCTTTTATTCAATGAGAGAGGATATCAGACTGTTGCACTGTCTGGCGTCAACAGTCAGGAAGAACGGGAACTGGCGATTGAACGTCTGGAACAGGAGGAACGAGAAGGTGGATTGGATTATATTTTTACAGTGGATATTTTCAATGAAGGTGTGGATATCCCTCAGGTGAATCAGGTGATTATGCTGCGTCCCACCCAATCCCCCATTGTGTTTGTGCAGCAGTTAGGACGTGGACTACGCAAAAGTCCGGGAAAAGAGTATGTGGTGATCATTGACTTTATTGGCAATTATCAGAAGAATTTTTTGATTCCCATTGCTTTATCGGGAGAGCGGACTTACAACAAGGACACCATTCGTCGTTATGTGGCAGAGGGGAATCGGGTGATTCCAGGCTGCTCTACCATTCATTTTGATGCAATTGCAAAACAACGGATTTTTGCGTCTATTGACCAGATGAAGGGACTTCGTAAGTTGATGAAAGAAAGCTATGAAAATCTAAAGTATCGTCTGGGAAGAATTCCCAGTTTGATGGATTTTTATGAAACTGGAGAAATGGATCCTTTGCTGATCTTAGCGGAATATAAAACGTATCCGGCTTTTTTGGCAAAAGTAGAGCAAGCATATGAAATGAATCAATTTACCCAACAGGAATTGTATATATTAGAATATTTTTCCAGGATTGTGGCACGAGGGAAACGACCTCATGAATCTATGTTATTGCAGGCTTTATTGGAAAATGAAACAATTCAAATAGAAGACACGGAAAAAAAGTTACAAGCAGAGTATGGGTTGACGGAACAGACAGAAAGTCTGACAGGTGCCATTGGGGTGCTGACGGGATCTTTTGTATCTAGTGATGCAGAGCGGCAAAAATACAGTGAAATAGATATGATACAGGAACACAATGGATGGAAGCATACTTATGTTCGTGCCAGCCGTTTTCAGGAAAAGTTGAGACACAGCGCATTCCGCAAGCAGATGGAAGATTTGGTTGCGCTGGGAACTTGCCAATATAAAGCACTAGACAAAATGGGGCAGAATCGGCGTGGGGCATTTGTTCTGTATGAGAAATATTCTAGACGAGATGTGTGTTTGCTGTTAAACTGGGGCAAGGATCTGTCTTCCACAATGTATGGTATGAAACGGGTGGGAAAAGATGTGGCCATCTTTATTACCTATCATAAAGGAACTGCAGAGGAAGGACGCTCATATGCAGAAGGCAAGCCGGATTATGCAGATTCCTTTTTGGAAGGTAGCTCCAGACTGTTTTTGTGGGAATCCCAGATTGGAAAAGGACCGGATAGCGGTTATATGAAAGATGTATTAGAAGCAGAATATAAACATTTGTTTATCAAGAAAAGCGATGCGGAAGGTACGGATTTCTATTATATGGGACAGGTGGATATTTTGGAAGTGAAAGCAGGGCAGAAGAAAGACAATACGGGACGGATGCGGGAGATTTCCAAAGTCATGGTGCAGCTACATGATGCAGTGAGAGAAGAACTGAAGGCATATTTAGAAGCATAGAGAAGTGTTAAAATCTTAAA
>ONWL01000039.1 GCA_900321525.1 uncultured Eubacteriales bacterium | reverse complement strand
CCTTCTTCTATCATCTGGCCAAGTTCTTCTTTGGAAATGCTGGCAATGGCACGTGCCACCCGTTCTTTGCTGCAATTACAGTGAAACTGTACCGGCATCCGGTCTAAAATCTCCAGTCCAAAATCACCTAACACATACTCTAAGATTGCTTCCGGATTCATACCCTGATCCAGCATAGAGGTAATGGAAGTAATGGTGCCAATCTTTGCCTCTAACTGGTCAATGATCTCATCGGAAGTTCCCGGCATCAGTTGGATGATCATACCGCCTGCCTGACGGACGGTATTATCCCGGTTCATCAGTACACCCAAAGCTACACTGGAAGGTGTCTGCTCGGAAGTGGCATAATAATAGGTCAGATCTTCTGCAATTTCACTGGTGATCAGAATGGTCTGTCCCACATAAGGCTCTTTCAATCCCAAATCCTTGATGACACTGAGCACCCCGATGCCCACTGCTCCGGCTACATCTAACTTTCCCTTTTCATTGGGCGGCAGCATCACATCCGGTACAAAAGGATACCCCTTCACATTCCCTGCATAATCTGCTGTTACAATCATTCCCTTCATGGGACCGTCTGCCTCAATCTTCACAGTCAGCAGATCAGTGGGGGCTTTCATCATACTGCCCATCATGGCACCTGCCGTCATCAAACGACCAAGTGCTGCTGTCACCACCGGACTGGTCTGGTGGGCATTCTTGGCATACTCTACCATATTTCTTGTGGTCGCCGCAAAAGCACGAATTTGTTTGTTTGCCGCAGTGGCACGAATCATATAATCAGACATTGTTTTTTTCCTCTCATTCTCTCTTTATTTAGACCATAGAAAAGTTCTTTGCGCAATCCAAAACAACCTGTGTATCAGAAATTTTTGTTTAAAAAACTCACTTTCCACATTCTCTGGCCAAAATGTAAATACGGCTGCTGTCTGTCTCAGACGCCTCTTCCACATTCTCTCCATAGGCTGCCACAAATTCCATGCCTGCTTGTTGCAGCAAACGCTGAATCTGCGCAATGGTGTATGGTTTCTGGTAATGCAGTTCCTGGTGCCGTTCATACCGCCCATCTTCTTCTGCTGCAAAGATGGTCACCGCATACTCATTGACCCGTTCTTCCTCATAGTAGTAGTTTTCCCAGATGACACAGGCATCTTCCTCATTCTGCACAAAACTCTGGGTGCCTACCACATCCCGAAAGTGATGTTCTGTTTTCAGATCAAACAAAAACAATCCCTTCGGGTCCAGATAATTGTTCACCAGTCGGAATACCTGCAACAATTCTTCCTCCTCCAGCAGATAATTCATCGTATCACAGACACTGACCACTGCCCGAACCGTACCATACAGTTCAAATTCCCGCATATCCTGCTGTAAATACAAAATATCCTGCCCGGAACTGTTTCGCTTCTCTATGGCTTTGGAAAGCATCTCGCCGGAAGCATCCACACCAATCATATCATAGCCTGCCTGTGCAAGCAGTTCTGTCATCGTACCAGTGCCACAGCCAAGTTCCAGCACCAATCCATCGGCAATCCCATCCTGACGCAACAGACTGGTGATCTGCCTGCACCATTCCTCATATGGAATCTCTTCCATACACCGGTCATAAACTTCTGCAAATACGGTATATGTATCCATACCATCCCTCTATCATACTTTCCTGCGTGGTTTCTCAACTACATGTTCTTCCCGCCAGTACATTTCCTGTATGGCAAGTCTCTCTCCTATTATATCCAATTCTTTGAAAAAAGCAATGTATAATGATGTATATTCCACCACAAAAACCATTCTAATGATCCACTTTTACAAGCTCTGCTTTTATTTTTTTACAATCCCAATCTTTCCATCCCGTATTTCATATACCACATCACATTCCTGAAATACACTGGGCCGGTGGGCAACCATAAAAATGGTCTTTTTCCCTTTCCATTGCAGAATGGTACGAAGTAATTCTGCTTCCGTTTCCAAATCCAGTGCGCTGGTGGCTTCATCAAATACCATAATTTCCGGGTTGCGGTACAGCATTCTGGCAATGCCCAGACGCTGCTTTTGTCCACCAGACAATGCAATTCCTCCATCCCCCACCCTTGCCTGCAATCCTTCCGGCAGGGTATGGACATAGGAAAGCAGTTCTGCTTGTTCCAATGCCTGTTTGAGCTGCTTCTCATCAGGCTGTTCTTCCGGATCAAACACAATATTCCGTTCTATGGTATCATCCAGCAGATAGATTTCCTGTGGCACATACCCAATCAATGGATACCAGCCTGCTTCTCTGCCTGTAATGGCAGCACCATCCGCTGTAATCCTGCCTTCTTCTGGTATGAGCAGTCCAAGGAGCAAATCCAAAAAAGTGGATTTTCCCCCACCGGAAGGACCACTGATACCCACCAGTTCCCCCTGATGGATGGTTACACTCACATCAGAAAGCACCCGCTTGTCTGTTCCCGGATAAGTATAAGAAACCTGTTCAAATGCAATCTCACCCGGTGCACGGGACACCGCCTTCTCTTTTTCCAATAAACTTTTCCTGTCTGCCCCAGTTCTCATCTGCTTTTCTAACGCAAATGCCTGCTGTAAATCTGCCTCTACATCCTGAAAATAAGTCAGACTGCTCTGAAGAGACAAAAACTGGCTATACACGCCCATGATAATGGGCTTGATCCGCACTGCTGCCATCGCAAACACACCAATAACTGCAATGCTCTCCTGGACGGTCCTGCCCCGGACGGCATTCAATATAACAATCATTAACACACTGACAATGACACACATTTCCAAAATCTGAGAAGGAATGGCATTTAGCAGATCCAGACGAACAATGGTTTGTTCCAGTCTGGTGCGTGCCTGCTCATACTGATGTACAATAGAAGGCTGTAACTGCATCAGCCGCACTTCCTTAATGCCCTTTAGATATTCCAACACTGTCTTATGTACCTGTTTCCAAACCCGATTGCCTTCCGCAGAAGTCTCCCGTGCCATCCTTTTCACTTTCTGATACAAACAGAAACAGATAGACCCCATAACCAACAAGATGATACCGGTAAACACTTTATCAATCCACACCAACATCACCAGAATACAAATACCGGTCACTGCCATCCGGATCAGATTCACACCTGCCAGCAAAATCTTATCCACTACCGTAGAACTGATCTGATTGATATTTCTCTGCAGCTGGGTATGATTGGACTGAAAATAAAAAGGATACGGTCTGGTCAGATAATACCGGTACAGACGCACCGCAAAATTTTTCCGAAACCGTACAGTCTTACGATTCACAAACCAAACAGAAAAGATTAGATATCCGGAACGCATTGCATATAACACCAGAATCAGCAAAGATAAAAATAAAATAAAACGAATATCACTCCTTAAAAAGGGCCAGTCATATACCATGGCTAAAACAGAGTGCTGTTTGGCACTTTCACAATCCAATACAATATACAGATAAGGCAAAAGCATGCTGATGCTGCACATTTCCCAAAATGCCTGGCCCAGATTCACAAAAAGAATCCCCATTAATGTTCTTTTTTCTTTGGGCTGGAGCAAATGCACCACATCCCGAATATAACGGATACTTTCCATGTTCCCCTCCATTTATGCATATTCTAACCCACTGTTCATCATACCCCTTTCCATAGCATCCTGTCAAATACAACTCACAAAAGAATTGATTTCATTTCACTTGTTATCGATCTGTCTGTTTCTTATGGGACAACACCACAGTGGCAGCCACAAGCAATCCCAGTCCTGCAGCCAGCATATACAGCACTTTTTCCATAGATGACAGAGTATGATCTCCAAACTGAATCACCAGTCCCATATAGTCTGCATAACCGCTTTTGATTTCCGGTGCACAGTCAAACCAGGCAATGGTTCTTTCCATCAGTACTTCCCGAAGCACAGAAGCCCCCTGAAATACAGGCAGAAATCGAATGACATCTCGCAGGAATTTTGGCATTCCTCCATAAGGAATGTATATGGCCGCCAGAAATCCAATCAAACTTCCGATGACCGTGGTCAATCCCACAAATGCACTGTTGGTATGAACAAAAGACGCGCACAAAAACACAAATGCCGCCGAGGACAAGATGATGGCCAGTAAGATTAGCAGAGCCCATCCGGCTTCTCCCGGTGTGACCACATACCCTCCGATCAGAGCAATATAGGCTTCTCCAATCACAAACGTGAGGACACACATAAGAAATGCCACCAGCACGGCTGCCAACACATATCCGGTCACATACACCCACCGTTTCACCGGAGCCACCAAAAAAGCTGCCATTTTGCCCTCTTCCTCATCCCGTACCATCGTGCCCACCAGCGACATGGAAATACTCACTGCATTCACCACAATGATACCGGCAATGGTCCAGATGATGACCAGAGAAGATGCATAGGTATGTTCTCCACTCTGCCCCGTTCCCAGCGCATTTAATGTGGATGTTACATTGCCCTCGCCCAAAAAACCAATCATCAGCGCCAATACAATCAGAGTGGAAAGAAAAGAAAAAAACACACTGGTTTTGTCTCTGAAATACAATAGTATATTGCGTTTTAAAAATCGATAAAATAACATCCCTTATCCCTCCATCTTCTTTCCGGTTACATTCAAAAACACATCATCCATGCTTCCCTGTATCACTTCCAGACCATCGTATGGGGCATGGATTTCGGACAGGATGGCAATGGCATCCTTTGTAGAAGCCAATGGAAATGCCACTCCATTTGACAATGTATGATGGAGAAGCTGTAACCTTTCTGCTTCCTGATGGAGTAATTGAATTTCCGTTGCATACAGTTTCAGCAAATCTGTGGCATACTGCTTTTTTAGTTCCGAAGGAGATGCCTGTGCCACGATTTTTCCCCCATCCATCACACATAAATGCTGTGCCATAGCTGCTTCTTCCATATAATGGGTGGTAAGAAACACCGTCATCTGCCGCTCTGTCCGCAGCCGCTCTATGCTCTCCCATACCTGCTTTCTGGTCTGTGGATCCAGACCGGTGGTTGGTTCATCCAAAAACAGTATCTCCGGGGCATTCATCAGAGACTTCGCAATCTCACAGCGCCTCTTTTGTCCGCCGGACAGCTTCCGAAACTGCCTGGAAAGCAACTCCCCGATATCCAAAATTTCTGTCACTTCGTCCAGATTTCGCTGCACCTTTCTTCTGTCCTTTTCATACAGAAAACCACGCAGTTCCAGATTTTCCTTTACGGTAAGCATGCCGTCCAATGTATTTTCCTGAAACACCACGCCGATGCTCTTTCTGACTGCATCGCTTTGCTTTCTCACATCATATCCACAGACTTCCACTTTTCCGGCCGTCTCTTTCAACAACGTACACAAAATATGGATGGTGGTGGATTTTCCTGCCCCATTTACCCCCAAAAATCCAAAAAATTCTCCCCTTTTCACCACAAAAGAAATATCATCCACTGCCTTTACATCCCGAAAATATTTTTTCAAATGAGATACGTTAATTGCTGCTTCCATTATGTTCCCTCCGTTCTTTCAATTTCCGGTTGATGGCTGCCGCATCTGCTGCTGCTCCTCCATAACCAAGCAGCCTGACCAGTACATCCACTCCCAAAATACAGCAAAAAAATAGTATGCCTTCTCTCCATGTACGCCACATCCCAATGTAATGTCCCATCGTCAACAGCACCACTGTCAACACAACTGTATGAATCAGGGTTCGGATCAGCAACTGGGTCTCTGTCAGTTCACGATTAGACAGATAGACCAGTCTTGGCAGTGCTGCGCCCAGAGAAAACAACAAAATATTCTCCAAATATGTAACCCCTAATTCCACATCCAGCCGCAGCACCCTGCACCATGCCCATGTGACCATCATGGTCAGTCCGTAAATCAGCACAAAATCTCTTGCCAGAATGCCTAACTGTGTCCCCATTCTTTTGATCCATTCTTTCATTTAATTTCCCCCTTTTATCTTTGTAACCCCATCAATTTCTTTAACTGACTGGCATATTGACGGGATACCATGACCTTTTCCCCATTGAACAGTACTGCTTCCAATCTGCCGGACAGGGAAGGTTTCACATAATCGATCCAGTCTGCATTCAAGACCATAGACTTGGATGCCCGAAAGAAAGATGTGCCTCTGGTCTTTTCCTCAAATTCATACAGCTTCAGCTTTGTTTCATAGACATCCTCTTTCCCATATACAAAGGACCGCCGTTCCATTACCTCAAAATAATAGATGTCTTTCAGTTTGATCCGGTACATTGCCTCATCCTTCCAGATGACCAGCTCCTCTGATTCAGACCGCAGAGCCTGCACGATTCGCTGTGTCAGTGCACTGATTTCTTCCGGTGCACCCTGCAATCGCTGTTCCCCCACCCGAAGGATGATTTCTTCCTCCTGTGTAGGGCTCACTGTTTCTACTCTAATTTTCATCTCCACGCCTGCCTGCTCCCTCCCATTCTGTATGGATGTGTAGCTGTTCAGCACTTCACAGCTACATGCCTTTATTGTACCAGTACGGTCTGATTTGTAAAGGCGGCTGCACGCAAGTGGTTGAAAATAATGGGTAAGTTACCTGAAAGAATGATGCCCAAAATGAGTATTAAAAAAACTGCGCATTGGCAATGCGCAGGTTCGAATTAATTCGCAAATTATTTTTATTGTTCTGTTCTTTCCTTGAATGGCAGAATCTGGAATCTGCCATTATCATAATGATTGATATCTTCTAATTGTGTGATATAGGGAAACAATCTGCCGCACAGCAGCAGTGCCTGTCCCTGATTTTTATCCAGATGCTGGAGTGCTGATACAGACAACAACGGCTTCCCATCTGCCTTCTCTCCACACAGATTGCTGATTTCTTCTAACAATTCCAGCTCACGGCTGGTCAGGAAAATCCAGTTGTTGCAGTTGGACTTGATGGTTTCTGCTTCCTCATGATAACGGGCCTTTAACTGGTTCTGGCTCTGTACCACCAGATTGAACCGAATGTTTCGGCTACGGGCGGCAGAAATCATAGTTGGGAAATCTTTGATGGTGGGCAGGGAAGAAAACTCATCTAACATATAGTTAATACGGGTTTTGAAAGATCCTACTCCTGTGGCCTGTGCCAGATAAATCAAATATTCATAGCTCTGCTTGATAAACAGTGCTGCCAGACGGTGATAAGTGGTTTTTTCATCCGGCATGATCAAATAAAAGGCCGTCTTCTCTACTCCGATCCGATCCAGAGAGATGGTATTGTCATCCATCATTTCGGTCAGGTTCTTCTGATACATAAAACAACGCATCTTCTGGTCAAATACTGCCAAAATAGACGTTCTGGTCTTTTCCGGTGCATTCAGTGTGCCCACCAAACTGGAATAAATCAGTGGATCCATGCTTGCCTGAGAACGGAGACTTCGATCCACATTTCCATTGTTGTCAAACATCTTTTGACGCAGCTGTAAAATCGTACGAATAGAGACTCCCTTCTCACTCTTATTTAACCGAAAAGACAGCAAGATCAATCCAAACAACAAATCCGATGCACAATAATCCCAGAAGGGATCTGCCTTAGAAACTTCTGACAGGATCAGATTGCCGGCAATGTCATTGACAAATTCACTGGCACGATCCAAATCCCCCTGCTGGTAAAAGGCAAACGGGATGGCAAGAGGGTTCCAGCAGTCTCCTAAAGAAGGATTCCGAAAATTGATCACACGAATCTGGTATCCCATATCTGCCATTTCAAAAGCGGTCCGGTTGTACACTTCTGCCTTTGGGTCAGAAATGATCATAGATTCTCCTGCCTGAGCCAGCAGCTTCACAGCAGGCATCACTACCAGTCTGGTTTTCTTCGAGCCGGTAGAACCAATAATCAGGGTATGGCTGTCCTCGGCGTCTACGTAAGCGGTGCCTTCATGATACACCAGCGGAATCCCGCCTTTGTTCATACCCGGCTGTACTCGTCTCATATCCATCAGACGGTTCATCAGCCGCTCCTTGCTCTCCCACTGTGCCACTGTGCCCAAAAACTGTTCCATCTCCTGTACGTTCATACCATTCTCCTATCTCTGTCTTTTCAGACTGCTCTTATTTCTCCAAGCCAATCATCTTATGATACATCTTCTATTGCCGCCAAAAATCCATTTCCTTCACACAATGCTGCTGATTTTTGGTGACAGATTTTTCTGTTACACAACAGAACTTTCCTATTATATGATCAAACAGGTGCCGTCCTATCTGTACAACAGACCTGACTGCACCTATTATACTTTTTGTATGATGATTTCGCAATGAGATTTTAGAATTTCTGTTCAGTACCCTCACAGTTACGGGCAAAAATCCATTCCAGATCGACTCTGTCGATAGGATTTTTGCCTGCATAACCCAGGATTTTGCTTCGCAAAACCTTCGCGGAATAGTGGCTCCTGAATAATTACAATTCCTTCTGATATACAGGAAGCTCTGCGTCTGTTCCCGGATACCCGTCATACAAAACGATTCCATCCAGATTCCACAACATCACATGACCATCCTCATCCCCAATGCCAATATAGTCATCGTTCACAGAAGTATATACTGTTGTTACATCCTGAGACTGTTCACTTTCTTCCCATACATATACATAATCCGGTATCAACTCATTTCCATTTTCTTCCTCTGACCAGATGATTTCCCCCTGAAACTGCACAGCGGAAACCGAAGTTCCCTGTGGAAAATCTATCACCTCAATACAATCCATCACGCCTGCCCGATCTTCCAATTGAATTCGTCTCGATAGAACCGGTGCTTTCCCCTCCAGCAAAAGTGCAGCAGTACCATCTTCTACTTTCATCTCTACATTCCGATAAACCCCTCTTTCATATGCCGGAAGACTGTATAACACAAACAACTTTTCTCCTTCTTCTGTGTCATAGCGATACACCCGACTGATTGCAACCTCTTCACTCCCCTTTGAAACCAGCGGTACCTGTAGCAATACATAAAAAACTCCACCCACCAGAACAC
>ONWL01000303.1 GCA_900321525.1 uncultured Eubacteriales bacterium | reverse complement strand
GTTCGGATGATGCCCCCGCGGCACTGCATAGAAGCGATTCCATTCATTGGTGATCAGATCCGTTTCCGGCAGAGCTTCCACGGAAGGATATGGCGTTTCTTTTCTCCTTCGAATCACTCTTATTGGCTTAAGGAATCCTTCTTGTTATCTTCGGCATCCCAGCTGAGGACACCCGTCTTCACGGCTTCTTCATACCGGGAAATCTTGTAATTGAGCCGGTTCATCGTTTCCTGATACTGATCCAGTTTTTTCTGAATTTCACTACGAACCTCCAAAAGGAGATCACGTCTTGCCATTTTCAACCCAGTTGACATCATCCTGTGAATAGTCTCGAATCCCGCCTTTCGTTCTTCTGACTTCCGGAATTACACCTGCGCGCTCATAGTAGCGCAGCGTGTCCGGAGAAAGATTGAATTTTTCGCAAACTTCTTTTATCGTCATCGTCATCACCACTCTTTACAGTTTGCCGCTTACTTTGTCATCTGTAACTGGACTATACCCCTTGGAGTTAACTCCAGGTCAAGTACTATTTTGAAATTAATTTAGTTGTCCTCGCAAAATCGTCATTTTGCAAAATCATCTCTACATTATTTCTTCTCGCATTGGCAAGATCCCTCATCCGTTCCCGCTCGGTGCAGTACTGGGCATAGTCCGCGTTCTTCTGCAGCCGTCGCCGGCTGCCACGCATATGCCGTGATCAGCTCTCCGTCTTCCGTCTTTTCCGGATTCTGTGAATATTCAATCCGCTCATGCATGCTTGCGGAAGCGCCTTTGCTCTTGTTCACATACAGAGCAATCAGTCTTTTCGCTGCCATTTTCTCCTCCTGATAAGCATAAAAAACGGGGACCATCTCACCAAAAGAAGCGGAATAGTCCCCGGAAAATCATGATTTTTTTGGAACTTCTGCAGTGAATATGATATAGTTAGCATGTGCTAACTAATAAGAATATACATGATTTCTTATATGCGAAAAGGAGATCTGATGAAACCTGATTATAAAAACTGGATGCCAGAAGGATTGGTCATATCTGCGGTCGCAGCCTTTGCCATCTGCATGATCTGCTCTGCCCTGTCATCACTGTACATGGCACCTGGCAGCCTGAAGTCAATCGTATTGACCATACTGCTATTGCTTTCCATTGTATTGGCATATCTTTCCTTGAAGGCTGTCATGATGTTCCGCGCTTTTTCCTACAATGGCAGACGGAAGCTGTCGAAAGAAGTGATTGATGGCATTGCTGCACGGATTTCTCTTTCCAAAGGACAGAAAGGACTGGATGTCGGATGTGGCAGCGGTGCGCTTGTCATTGCCTGTGCCAGAAGAAATCCCGATGCGGCATTTGTTGGCATTGACCGCTGGGGAAAGGAATATGCCTCTTTCAACCAGTCATTATGTCAGCGCAATGCAAAAGCAGAAGGTGTATCCAATGTCACCTTCCGGCAGGGTAATGCAGTCAAACTGCCTTTTGAGGATGAATGTTTTGATGCTGTTTTCAGCAACTATGTATATCACAATATTCCTTCTCATGACCGGCAGGAAATCCTGATGGAAACACTGCGGGTATTGAAAAAAGGCGGCACCTTTGCCATTCATGACATCTTTACCAAAGGCAAATATGGTGACATGCAGGCATTTGTAAAGAAGCTGAAGGATATGGGTTATGAAAAAGTAGAATTGATAGATACGACAAATGGTCTGTTTATGACCAGAAAGGAAGCAGGAAGACTGATGTTAACAGGGTCAGCACTTCTGGCAGGAAGGAAATAACCATATGGATTTGATCAAAACCTATCTCCAGCAGACGCAGAAGCCAGATGGGCTCCTCGGCAGTCTGATGATTTCCAGTATGAACCGTCACCATGCAAAACTGGCAGATTGGGGCATGTCCCATCTTGTCAATATATCTCCAGATACCATTGAAGAACTGGGCTGCGGCGGTGGGAGAAATGTGAAAGTCCTGCTGAGAAAGTACCCGGACGCAAAGATCTCTGCGCTGGACTATTCCCCACTGAGTGTGCGCAAGACCATGCAGACAAACCACCGGGCCATCATGGCAAAGCGATGCACGGTAGTACAGGGCAGTGTAACAAAACTCCGACTTTATACAATCCAATGTTCTGCATTCTCTGCTCCGGCAAACCTTTCAAATGCATCTTCTGCATCACAGAGCAGTGTGTCGAGATCAATGTTGTTTTCAAAACAGTAGATTACAACAAGAATGTCCGTTGCAGAGTCAGTGACCATCGCCCTCGTAGAATCAGACATGGAGGACCCGAAAATTCCTTCATCATCCGCCAGCACAAGCATGTTCTCCATATCCAGAAAATCCTTGCCGATCCCTGTATAACCTTCGCCATGTTCCGCTTTACGCAGCTTGATCGCACCATGAATCTGGCCGAGATCATATGACCCGACAGACAGGCCGCTTTTCACAGAGATCAGGTTATTCACATCGACGACAGAATTGATGTGGTACAGT
>ONWL01000199.1 GCA_900321525.1 uncultured Eubacteriales bacterium | reverse complement strand
TCTTCCTGCATATCTTCCGGAATATCAACGATGGAGATATCCTCTCCCTTATCGTCATTGTAGATATACGCTTTCATCTCGAACAGGTCAATAATGCCCTTGAACTCGTCTTCTTTTCCAATCGGAAGCTGAAGGCAGATCGCATTCTTGCCCAGTCTTGTTTTAATCTGTTCCACAGCACCGTAAAAGTTCGCGCCCATGATATCCATCTTGTTGATGAATGCCATTCGCGGTACATTGTAGGTGTCAGCCTGACGCCAAACATTTTCGGACTGAGGCTCAACGCCGCCCTTTGCGCAAAATACACCGACTGCTCCGTCGAGTACACGCAGAGAACGCTCTACCTCCACTGTAAAGTCTACATGGCCCGGTGTATCGATGATATTGATACGATGCTCCAAAGCGCCCTTTTTCGGCTTACAGTTCTCCTCCAATGTCCAATGGCATGTGGTAGCGGCTGAAGTAATGGTGATACCTCTCTCCTGCTCCTGTTCCATCCAGTCCATGGTAGCAGTACCTTCATGAGTATCTCCGATCTTGTAGTTCACACCGGTATAGTACAGAATACGCTCGGTCAAAGTAGTCTTACCTGCATCGATATGAGCCATAATACCAATGTTTCTGGTTCTCTCTAATGGATATTCTCTTCCAGCCATTTTCTCCTCCTAAGATTTAACCTATGCATAACAGGAATGTTCATGTATTCAGACAAATATATCAGCTTCATGAACTACCTCTCACAAACCTCAGACTGCTTTTTTACATTTCAAAGAGCGGCCTGCGGTGTGCTGTCGCTAAGTGCTTCCGATTAGAAGCGGTAGTGAGCAAATGCCTTGTTTGCCTCTGCCATCTTATGCATATCTTCTTTCTTCTTTACAGATGCGCCGGTATTGTTGGCTGCATCCAGAAGTTCATTCGCCAGTCTCTCCTCCATGGTCTTCTCGCCTCTCTTGCGGGAGTACAGAGTGATCCAGCGAAGAGCCAGAGCCTGACGTCTGTCCGGTCTAACCTCAATGGGCACCTGATAGGTGGCACCACCAATACGTCTTGCTTTTACTTCCAGAACAGGCATGATGTTGTTCATCGCCTCTTCGAAAACTTCGAGAGCCGGCTTTCCGGCCTTTTCTTCCATTCTGGCAAATGCTCCGTATACGATCTTCTGTGCTACACCCTTCTTACCGTCTAACATGATGTTATTGATAAGCTTGGTGACCACTTTATTATTGTACAGCGGATCTGCCAATACGTCTCTCTTCTGAGTATGTCCTTTACGTGGCACGTTACTTCCCTCCTTAATTAATACATTAGATCATAGGTACTCACAATGTGTCGTTCTACATTTGCGTTTCATGCATAAAGGACTTCTATATAAACCTGCAACCACCTGGCGAATAAGAATTCCTTATTTACTGCGAAACCATATAGTTCTGTTCTGTGATACTAATCTATAACTTTTTTGAAGAAATAATATTATTTCTTAGCGTCTTTCGGTCTCTTAGCACCGTATTTGGAACGAGCCTGTCTTCTCTTGGCTACGCCTGCGGTATCCAGTGTTCCTCTGACGATATGATATCTGGTACCCGGAAGGTCCTTTACACGGCCGCCGCGGATCAGCACTACGCTATGCTCCTGCAGGTTATGTCCTTCACCCGGAATATAGCTGGTAACTTCAATACCGTTGGACAGACGTACTCTGGCAATCTTTCTAAGAGCGGAATTCGGCTTCTTAGGAGTAGCAGTCTTAACTGCGGTACACACACCTCTTTTCTGCGGAGCAGAGGTATCGGTGGTCTTCTTCTTCAGAGAGTTAAATCCTTTCTGGAGTGCCGGTGCAGTTGATTTCTTTACAGATGTCTGTCTGCCTTTTCTCACTAACTGGTTAAATGTTGGCATTCTTTCTTTCACCTCCTGATTTAGTCGTGGTTGCTGAAGTTCTTCCTATATAATAAGGAAAGATGCGCACAAAAAATACGTGTGTCTATTTGCGCACCTTCACATTATACGGTGGGTTTCAGAGATTGTCAAGGTTGAATCTTATAATTTTATGAAGTATTGGGAATATTCTGGACTTTGATACTCAGTAATGATAAGATAAAGAAACGCAAGAAATGCCAAGTGAGGTGATTAATTTGAGTATCCGAACATTTTTAAAACCGCTTTCTTTTCTGCCCGCCATCCTGTTGATGTACATGATTTTTTCATTTTCAGCTCAAGAGGGGGAGATTTCTTCTACGGTCAGTTACAAGGTCAGTCACATCATCGTGGAAACAGCGGATCATGTATTTGATATGGGAATGGATGATTACCAGATTTCCTATTTTGCCACCAAGATTAACAGCGTTACTCGCAAATTGGCGCACATGACGGAATATTTTCTGCTGGCGATTGCAGTTTCCTTTCCATTGTATGTGTACGGTTTGCACGGCATCCTTTTGATGATCCTGGCCGGAGGCATCTGTATTGCCTTTGCCTGCGGGGACGAATACCACCAATCTTTTGTAGCCGGGCGAGCCGCCTCCATGAAAGATGTGGGCATCGACAGCATTGGTGTGTTCATCGGCATCATCCTTGTGAGAATTATAGGCTGGACCGGGCGAAAAACAATTTTCCGCCCCAGAAAAGAAGAGTATGAACCACAGCTGACCCGAAAAGAAAAGAAACGGCTCAAGGCAATGCAGCAGGAGTACTCCCAGCCACAGTCCTACGGGCAGTACCCACCGTATGGACAACCGCAACCGTACGGTCAATCGCAGCCATACAGACAATCGCAGCCGTACAACCAGGCTCAGCCATACAGACAATCGCAGCCGTACGATCAGCCGCAGCCGTACAGCCAGGCCCAGCCATACAGGCAGCCGCAGCCACCGCAATATATGGGAAAGCCGGAGCACTCCTCCGATGAGTTATCAGAAGATATGCCACTTTCCCACCTCCTTAAGCCAAAAAAATAATAGAACGAGAATGCAATTTGATTTTTTGAGTACTAGAAAGGGTTCCGGTTTCATGCTTCTACATGTTAACCGGAACCCTTTAAAGCCTTTATTCCTCTGTGACACCGACAAGTTCTTCCTGAGAAACTTCTTCCGTATCTGCTTCTGAATCCAGATCATCCATCTGAACCAAATCATTCAGCCCACTGAAATCAATGTCGTCGATTTCATCGTCCATCTCATCAAACACCAGATCTTCATCCAGATCCAGATTTTCCTCTTGGGTACTCAAGTTAACATTGCGATAACGTTTCATACCGGTACCTGCCGGAATCAACTTACCAATGATAACATTTTCCTTAAGACCGATCAGAGGATCTACTTTACCTTTGATGGCTGCCTCAGTCAGAACCTTTGTAGTCTCCTGGAAAGATGCCGCCGACAGGAAGGAATTGGTTGCCAGGGATGCCTTGGTGATACCCAGCATGATCTGCTTGCCTTCCGCTGGCTGTTTGCCCTCCGCGATCATCTTCTCAGTGATGTCCTCCATCTCCAGGATATCCACCAGAGTACCCGGCAGCAGATCCGTGTCACCGTTTTCCTCCACGCGAACCTTCTTCAGCATCTGACGCACCAGGACTTCGA
>ONWL01000200.1 GCA_900321525.1 uncultured Eubacteriales bacterium | reverse complement strand
CTACTTCCAGCCCAATCTTCACCTCAATGACATCCGCATATTTCTTTCTCAATGTCTCCAGTGAAGAAAGATACTCTGATAACTGTGCATAGTCCATTCGATTGCCAAAAGGATCTGCAGGAAATGGGGCATGGTCTGTAAAGATAATCCGGGATGCACCCATCTCAATTGCCTTTTGTACATATGCTTCATCTGGCTCTGCTCCGGCATGACGACATCTATACGTATGCACATGAAACAATTCCATCCTGTGTTCTTCTGCCCCCATATCCAATCTTCTCCTTTCCTGTTCTCTCAATTGAAAGAGCAATTTACAGTTTTTCACGTTATCATTCTAGCATGTTTGGCATGCCCTGTAAATGACAATCCACTGCCATTTTCATGCCACTTTTCTGTCATTCAGATGACACTCCTCTGCCACTGATTTGGTTACAATCTTTCCGTTGTCTCAAAATATTCCATTCCATACAAAATCAATGGCCTGCTTTCCCTCTATGATGATAAACCGGTTTTGAAACAACAACCGTTCAGGAATCACATAAATATCCTTTTTTTAAATCCACCCAAAATCTCCCCCGGTAATTGCCAGGCTAAGCAAGGTGTCCATCTTTTCTACATCTTCTTCCCCTTCGATAACTTCCTGTAAACATGCTGTGTCCATCACATCCTCCATGGATTCATCCGGGCCGATTTCCAAATCAATTTCACGTTCACAATCTGGACATGGAATGCGCTCCATGGTTTGTAAAGATAAAAAGCGGGTTCCGCATTTCTTGCATTCATAATAGCCGCAGATTTTGGTTCCATCTGGTACATAATACATTCTTCCTTCTCCTTTCATTATTTTTGATTCCCAGGCAATTGCGAAACTCTTTGAGCAGACCCAAAACAGCCTGAACATCAGAAATTTTTGATTCCCCTTGCATTTCACGTATTATTTTTCTTCTAACCTGTACAATCTGGTATATTTTTCTGTCAGATATCTGGTATAATACTGTGGATTGAATGATTCACCTGTGGCAAGCTGCAAAATCTCCCCTGCTGTTTTCGTTGCCCCATAACAGTGTACATGCTCTGCCAGCCAATCTGAAATCCCACTGATCTGCCCATCCCGTAACAGCTGTGGTATATCCAGTTCCTGTGCCATCTTGTGATACAACTGGGCGGCAAATGCATTGCCCAGTGCATATGAAGGGAAATATCCAAACATTCCGCCTGCCCAGTGTACATCCTGCATGACACCATCCCGGTTACATTCCGGCACCACACCCAGATACTCCTGATACAGACTGTTCCAGAGGCTGGGCAGTTCACTGACTGGTACACTTTCCTCCAACAATTTCTTTTCTGCTTCATAACGCACCATAATGTGCAGACAATAAGTCAGTTCATCACTTTCTGTTCGAATCAGATCTGCCTGCACCCGGTTGATGGCACGTACAAACTGATCCAGGTCTACATCTTCCAACTGATCCGGAAAGCACTCTTTCAACTTCCCAAAAATCGGCTCCCAGAATGCTCTGCTTCTGGCGATCATATTTTCCATCATACGGGACTGAGATTCATGCATGCCGCAACTTGCTCCGCTCCCCACCGGTGTCAGCGTCATTTCATCCGGAATGTGCATTTCATAAAGGGCATGCCCTGTCTCGTGAATGGTAGAAAAAATGGCACTAAGCAGATTGTTTGGATCATAATGGGTGGTAATCCGCACATCTTCATTGTGTAAATTTGTGGTAAACGGATGCTCACTTTCCCCGATCACACCCTTTTCCAGATCAAATCCCAGATACTCAGCCAACCACAAATTAAACTGTTTCTGCTTTTCCACCTCATATGTCCGGTACACAAAATCGGTATTCGGCTGTACACCACTTTCCTGAATCCGTTTCAACAGCGGTACAATAGTTTTCTTCAATTCCGCAAAGAAAACATCCAGTTCCTGTATACCAAATCCTTCTTCATATTCATACAGACTTACATCATACAGCCGCTGTCCTTCTTTTCGACAGCAGGCATTCCGCTTCCGGGTCATGTCTACCACCTGCTCCAGATAGGGAGCAAAGGTATCGTAATCATCTTCTACCTTGGCCTTCTGCCATACCATCTGGCTGCGGGAAACCAGTTCACTGTATGCCCTCTCATCCTTTGGAGAAATTTTTTCCAGTTTCTCCAATTCCTTTGCCAGAGTGCGCACCACCGCTTTTTGTATTTCTGTCAGATCTTCTTCCTCCTGTAGCTGGTGAATCAAACCGATTGCCTCTGCATTCACAATGCTATGATACAGTCCCTCTGTCAGAATCCCCATGCATCTGGCGGTTTTTTCTGCCGCCTTTACCGGTGCCAGCGTTTCATTGTCCCATTCCATCAATGTCATGGCAGATAACAATGCTGCCCTCTTATCCAAGTAAGTCTGTAAGCGTTCATAATGCTGATTCATTTCCAAAACCTCCTGATTTGAATATTTGCAACCGTCATCCTTCCCCATGAGCAAAATGCAAACTTCCTATTAAACAGAAAATGCCCACCGCATCACATCTTTGCGGCAGGCATCTCCCGGGAACTCAGATTTTTCTGCTTCCCCAAAAGTTTTCTTTTCCCATTTCCAGATATGCGTCATAGGCCTTTTCCAAAATCTGCCTTTCATTGGCAAATTTCAGCAAATGATAGGCCTCATGATACTTGTAATATCCAGAATCTACAAAAAACTCTTCCCGTTGCGGTTTGCTGTAGTAGCTGTTTGCCGTCATCAAATACCAGTGTACTTCCTTCTCCACCATGTCCTGGGGGATATGAAAACTATACTCACTTTTTCCAATGTACTTTATGATGGTCGCTTCTACTCCGGTTTCCTCTCGAACTTCCCGTAAAGCGGTCTGTTCATATTCTTCGCCGCTTTCTACAGTCCCTTTTGGCAAAACCCATCCTTCATACCTGTTCTTATAATTTTTATAAAGCAGAAGTATCTTGCCTCGAAAAATCACCACACCGCCACAGCTTGTTGCCTCTACCATTGCAATTCCTCCTGTCTGTTGGTGTGACATATACCTAGAAAAAGTATACTGCTTTTTTTTAGGACATGCAAGATATTTTTATATGAATTCATGAAAATTCTGCTTTTTTTCTGAAAAATCCAGATTACTGTACTGTACCAATTTCATGAGACAGACAGTAATCAAAAATCTGCTTTGCCACAGGTGCTGCCACATCACCTCCTGTACCTGCCCCTTCCAAAATCACCGTCACGGCCACTTTTGGATTTTCTGCCGGTGCAAAGCCAGTAAACCATGCATGCATATCTCCTGCCTGGGTAAATTCTGCGGAACCGGTTTTCCCTGCCACGGCTCCATATTCGCTTTCTGCACCACCTCCAGTGCCTTCGCTGACCACAGAACGCATAAATGCCCCCAGTGTGGTTGCCTCCGGAACCGACATCAAAGTTGCATATTCCTGTGGCTCTATCTGTTGTACCAGCTTTCCTTCTACATTAACGATTCGATCCAATAACTGGGGTTTCATCATGACACCGCCATTGGCAATGGTACTGGTGATCATGCAGTTTAACAAT
>ONWL01000202.1 GCA_900321525.1 uncultured Eubacteriales bacterium | reverse complement strand
TTCACAAATGTCTGAAATGCAAACATGGAAGTAATGCCAATGGCAATCAGTCTGCCCTCCAGGTCCTTTGCCCGTCTTGCAATCATAATGCCCTGAAAGATAATCAATGCCAACAGTGCCATGATGACACAGCAGCCGATAAATCCCAATTCTTCCCCTACCACAGCCCAAATAAAATCGCTTTGCTCCTCTGACAAAAAGTTTCCATTTTTCACAGAGTCAAAAGAAGCATTGTTCAATCCCTTTCCGTGAAGCCTGCCACCGGCAATGGCCATAACAGAATAGTCCTGTTGATACGACTGATCTGTAGTCGTGCCGGAACCAAAAAAGAAATCATTCAAGCGTTTCACCTGGTGGGGTTCGAATATCTTCTGAAACAGAACCTGTCCTTCCTGGTTCATCAACAGCCATAAACCGGCTACTGCCGCCAATCCTGCACCAATCACCCCAAAGACCCACTTATAGCTGATTCCTGCTACATACACAATCACCACAATGATAAACACATGTACCAGAGTGGCAGACAATGCAGGCTGTTTTATAATCAAAAACAACGGTGGGGCGACCACAATCAACAATCCCAATAAAACCAATGGATGATTGATTTTATCTCGAAACCTGGCCACATAAGCTGTACAGACCAGTGTAATCACAAGCTTGGAAATCTCAGAAGGCTGTATGGTCAGAAATGTACCAATGGGAATCCATCTGCGCGCCCCATTCACGTTGTATGACACAAAGAAATACAAATATGCCAATACACCTACATTCAGTACATACCATAGGGGAACCCATTTCAGCAGCTTGTGATAGTCCATCAAAGAAATGAGCGCCATTCCAATCACGCCTACCACCAGTCCCATAATCTGCTTCTGGAAAATTGTAAAACTGCTACCGGCAGAATCAATTCCATCTGTGGCACTTCGCACCACAACCAGCCCCGCAATGGAAACAAGCATTACAAAAAATAACAGTTTAAAGTCATAATTGCGCAGTCGATATTTTCTCTGTTTCAAACTACGTATGATCGTCATTTCATGCACCTAATTATCGAGTTTTCTGACCCTTAATCGGTATATTTGCATACAATGCCGGAGAGCCACCCTCGACACCTTCATTTTCATTTCTGGTAATCTGGATATCCAATCCTTCCGTGTCAATATCCAGATACTTGGAAATCACCCCAATGATTTCATTCTTGATCTTCTCCATAATTTCAGGAGAACAATCTGCCCGCTCTGAAACCAGAAGCAGTTTCAGACGCTGCTTTGCATTTTCTCCAGACTTTTTCTTGGTAAATTTATCTAAAATACTCATCGTCTGTATCCTCCTTCACTTCACAATCAGGTCGGTCTATCTAAATATGGCACGCAGTTTCTTGAAGAATCCGTTTCCGCTATCCAGATTCAGGAACGGAATCTCCTCTCCCTGAACACGGCGGCAGATATTCATATATGCCTTACCTGCCAGACAATCTGAACCAACCAGTGGTTCACCATTGTTTGTTGCCACTACAATATTTTCATCATCCGGTACTACGCCAATAATATCAATGGCCAGAATATCTACTACATCCTCCATCGACATCATATCACCACGCTTTACCATATCCATACGAATTCTGTTGACAATCAGATCAATCTTCTTCATCTCAGCGGCCTCTAACAATCCAATGATGCGATCTGCGTCACGAATGGCAGAAACCTCAGGTGTGGTCACAACCAACGCCCGATCTGCACCGGCAATGGCATTTTTAAATCCCTGTTCAATTCCTGCCGGACAATCCAGTAATATGTAATCGAATTCTTCCTTCAACTCATCTGTCAGCTTCTTCATCTGCTCCGGTGTCACAGCAGTCTTATCTCTGGTCTGTGCAGAAGGCAGAAGATACAGATTTTCACAACGCTTGTCCCGGATCAGAGCCTGACGAATGCGGCAATTGCCCTCTACTACATCTACCAGATTATATACAATACGATTTTCCAAGCCCAAAACCACGTCCAGATTTCTCAAACCGATGTCTGTGTCGATCAATACCACTTTATTTCCCAGTTTTGCCAATCCGGTACCAATATTGGCAGTGGTGGTGGTCTTTCCTACACCACCCTTACCGGATGTAATTACGATAACCTCACTCATTTCTGCAACCTCCTGCGTATTATGCAATGCTTCTATTATTTTACTACAATCAGATCTCTTTGACAAGTCAATATTTTGTATGCAATCTGATTTCAACAGACCTCATTATTCATAATGTATATCATTCATAATTTCACGATTAATATCCTCTATATAAATACTGCGGTTTAATACAAAAGCAATCTTAGGCTGGGTCTTTCCCCTCTTTTTTTTCTTGTCTATGCTTCGTCCAATGATGTTACCAATCCGAATCTGCATAGGCGACATTTCCAGTGCCACCACAAATGCCGTCTCATTGCCTCCTGCTCCTGCCACTGCGTATCCTTTCAGAGACCCCAGCACGATGATATTGCCGGCTGCAATAGCTTTTCCGCCGGGATTGATGTCGCCCAGCACAATCAAATTACCGGCAGATTCAATGACCTGACCGGAACGAAGGGTTCCTTTGTAAAACTGTCCGGTGCTCACATCCAGATTGCTCACATCTGGCATCGCAGACTCTTCCCGCAGTTCCGATTCCATTTCTGTTTCCTCTGATTCTGGAAATTCTTCTATAACGGCTTCCTCTTCTTCCCGCATAGCTTCTTCTACCAGACGACGGTACAGTGTCTCTCTCTGTTCATCAGAATCGATCATACAGATGACTTCAATCTGAGAATTGGTCTTTACTATTTCTAAAATTGCATCTTCTTCCTCTGGACTCAGTTCACGTCCTTCTATGGACAAGGCCATCTTTGCATCTTTGAAAAAATCCGCTGATGCCTGTAATTTCACAGCCAAATCCTGGATAATCTCCGAGAAGTCAGCTGATGCATCCAGTCTTAACAGTAGTCCGTATTTGTTGCCTTTTAATGTCACTAACTGTTTCATATTTATCCTCACTCCGAAGCGTTTCTCTTTTGCGAACCTTTCCTGTTCAGAGGATTAGTCGCCTACATTGATGGCACATCCTGCATTGGCATATCCATCCAGAATATCCTCATAATCTTCCAAATCAAAATAATATCGGTAAATATCTTTTGCAACATAAATTGCATTACCTGACGTATACGCATTGGGCATCATCACTTCCACCGCAATCTTCGGATCATCTTTGGGGGCAAAACTGGTAAAGTTACCATGGTTACCACGAAGTTTATTTTCCTGGGTGGTACCGGTCTTACCGACAATTTCCAGCTTGATGTCGTTGCACATACCTGCCGCAGAACCACTCTTCAACACCTGATACATCCCTTCCCATACATCATCCCAAAGATCATCCGGCAGTTCTATCGTTTGTTCAACCTCCGGTCTGATTTCTTCTTTGACTTCTCCGGTATAACTGGTAATCTGATGCAACAATGTATCCTGATACAGATTGCCCCTGCTTGCAATGGCTTCAATGT
>ONWL01000206.1 GCA_900321525.1 uncultured Eubacteriales bacterium | reverse complement strand
ATTTTGTTTGCCGCTGTCTACGGTGGTCTGTGCTATCTGTATCAGAGACAAAAAACAACCCGGTCATTCCTTTATATTCTGACCATGTGTGTTCTGGTAATCGAAATGACCATCAATACAGGTGACACCAGTATCACCACTTCTTCCCGCACCACGTATACAGGAGAAGATATTTCTGTCAAAAGTCTTCTTGCCGATGCAAAAAACGATGAAGATTCTGTCTTTTACCGTGTAGAGAAAGTTTCCACACGCACCAAAAACGATGGGGCATGGCTGGGTTATCAATCCGGTTCTATTTTCTCTTCTGCGGCCAATGCCAAGTTGACTGCCTTTTACAAGACATTGGGCATGGAAGGTTCCACCAATGCATACAGCATGCATGGTGCCACCCCGCTGACACTGGCATTGTTTGATGTGAAATATATGCTGGGAAAGGAGACCCTGCACGAAGATGCACTGAGAAGCCTGTTTGCCAGAGCATCCAATATGTATCTATACCGCAACAATTATGCACTGAATCTTGGATTTATGGTACCGTCCTCGTTGGAATGGAGCTGGAGTACCACAAACAGCAATCCAATCCTGAATCAAAATGCTTTTGCTTCTGCTGTTGCGGACATTAAAGATTTATTTTATCCTACCACCTATACCTTATCCACTGTAACCAGTACCAACATTACGGTAGATGCAGACGGATATGTGTATGGTTATGTAGAACCCAACAGCAATGTAAAAACGGTGACTGCCCGTTATGCAGACAATACCACGGAAGAGTTTTCCAATGTAAACCGTGGCTATATCCTGGATCTGGGATACCATACTGCCGGAGAAACCATCTATCTGTATACCGACGACAGCGGATCTATGACTGCTTACGGATATCTGCTGGATATGGACAAAATGGTGGAACTGCTTCAAACACTGAGTCAGGAACAAATGATCGTAGACAGCTATGACAATACCCACCTGTCTGCCCACATTACCACAGAAAATGGCGGCAGATTGCTGACCAGCATCCCTTATGATCCGGGCTTTACAGTAACAGTAGATGGGAAAACGGCAGAACTTCTGACCTTTAAAGATGCATTCCTCAGTCTGGAACTGACTCCCGGCACCCACACCATCGAATTTACCTACCAGGCAGAAGGATTGCAACTGGGAGGCATGATTTCCCTTGTCAGCCTGGTACTGCTGGCATTGATCATCCTCATTGGACGTGGTCTGATCCCGCTTCTGTCCAGACACAAAAAGAAAGCAACCAAAGAAGAGGAATCCACCGAATCTGAAACGAAACCTGATTCGAATTCAAATCGCGATCCGGAAAACGCAGATTCACCAAAAAAATCAGACTCTGCAACAAAACAGAAGCCTGATGCACAGGAAGCTGCTGCTTCTTATCAGCGTTATAAAAAATCAAAGAAGTAACAATTCAGGTAACATCACTCCAAAAGGAGTTTGCATCATAATCTTCTTATAATCCATTTTGCCGCGGCAAAGCTTTGCTGCTCTTTGCCGCGGTGTTTCAAATAGCAGGCAGCAAGAAAGAGGTAATCAAAATGAAATTATGGGGCGGACGCTTTACAAAAGAAACCAATCAGCTGGCACACAATTTTAACGCTTCCCTTCCGTTTGACCGTAAATTTTACAGTCAGGATATCGATGGCAGCATCGCCCATGTGACCATGTTAGCAAAGCAGGGCATCCTGACAGATGCAGAAAAAGAACAGATCATCGCCGGTCTGACCAGCATCAAAGAGGACATTACCAACGGCACACTGGAATTCAACGAAACAAGCGAAGACATCCACAGCTTTGTAGAAGAAAACCTCATTGACCGTGTTGGCGATGTAGGCAAAAAACTGCACACCGGCAGAAGCCGCAACGACCAGGTTGCACTGGATATGCGTCTGTACACCAGAGACGAAGTGCTGGCAGTAGATGAATTGTTGAAAGAACTTTTGACTGCACTGTTGACCATTATGAAGGAACACACCGAAACCTATATGCCAGGCTTTACCCACCTGCAAAAGGCACAGCCTGTCACACTGGCACACCACGTGGGAGCTTATTTTGAGATGTTCAAGAGAGACAGAAGCCGTCTGTCTGATATTTATAAGAGAATGAATTACTGCCCATTAGGCAGCGGTGCCTTAGCAGGCACCACTTACCCGCTGGATCGGAACTATACCGCTTCTCTGTTAGGATTTGACGGCCCTACCTTAAACAGTATGGACGGTGTATCTGACAGAGACTATCTGATCGAGTTCTTAAGTGCATTATCCACCATCATGATGCATTTGAGCCGGTTTTCAGAGGAAGTGATCATCTGGAACTCCAATGAGTACCGTTTTGTCGAGTTGGATGACGCCTATAGCACCGGCAGCAGCATCATGCCCCAGAAGAAGAACCCGGACATCGCTGAGTTGGTGCGTGGCAAGACCGGACGTGTCTACGGTGCCCTGTTCTCCCTGCTGACTACCATGAAGGGACTGCCTCTTGCATACAACAAGGACATGCAGGAAGATAAGGAACTGACTTTTGACGCCATCGACACTGCAAAGGGCTGTATCGTCTTATTCACCGGCATGATTGCTTCCACTACCTTCCGTAAGGATGTGATGGAAGAAAGCGCCAAGAAAGGCTTTACAAACGCCACAGATGCAGCAGACTATCTGGTTAACCACGGTGTGCCATTCCGTGACGCCCACGGCATTGTTGGACAGTTAGTTCTGTACTGCATCGACAAGAACATTGCCTTAGACGATATGACGTTAGAAGAGTTCCAGGCCGTCAGTCCGGTATTCCAGTCTGATATTTACGAGGCCATCAGCCTGAAGACATGTGTGGAGAAGCGTCTGACCATCGGCGCACCGGGGAAGGCAGTGATGGATCAGGTGATTGCCATTTACGATGCATATCTGGCAGAGTAAGCATGAGGCAATTGCGAAACTCCAGCCACTTTCGTTAAATGCTGGACACGTTCACATTTCACAATGTTTTTATAGCAAAAGCCCTGTGGGAAGAATGGTTATTTCCTTCCCACAGGGCTTTTTGACCATATGATTCCTATACTCTCTCACTGATAATATACCTTGGCCGTTCTTTCATCTCATCATAAATCTTGGCAATATAGTAGCCAATGATGCCCAGACTCAGCATAATGACTCCTCCGGTAATCAAGATCAGCAATATCACTGTGGTAAATCCCTCTACCGCGTCCCCGATCAGGAAATGTGCCAGCGTCTGGATCCCCAGTATGACTGCACAGATGATAAATAAGATGCCCATTCCCATGACCAGATACAGGGGGGCTGCAGAAAAAGAGGTCACATTGTTCACTGCATACTTTGCCAGACTTTTGACAGACCATTTGGTGGTGCCAAATTCCCGCTCTGCCACCTGAAACTCGATGGTGGTAGACCGATACCCTACCCAGAAGGACAAGGCACGGAAGAAGGTGTTACGCTCTTTCAGT
>ONWL01000209.1 GCA_900321525.1 uncultured Eubacteriales bacterium | reverse complement strand
TCGAAGACACGCTCTCGCTTCGGTGAAAATGTAACGGATACTAAGTAATTCTGTGACATAAAGTCTCAGAATTACAAGTACCGACATTTTCAAGAGCCTTCTTAAGACATGTTTGCCTTACTTGTCATCTAATTCAGGTAAGCAAATCATTGTTCTGTGTTTTTTATTCTTCTTCGCTTTCCTCACCCAGCGTGGTCTCGGTATTTTTGATGCCCACGCTGATGAAGTGGAGGACGATGGGAAGCAGGATGGTAAGCATGATGGTGAGTAGAAGCAGCTTCTGGGTCAGTTCACTTCCGATACAGGCAAATACAATGCACAGAATATATAGCAGGGCAATGACTGCCAGACCGGCGATGGCAAGAATTTGTCTCAAATTTTTCATAGAATCTCCTTTTCTGATTGTTCATCCAATCTTTTATATGCCTTTCTTATAAGAAAGGTGTTTCTGGAATCATACCTATCTTATTTGATTTTCCTGAAATAATCAAGCGTAAATTATGCAGCGGACATTTGTGTAGCGGAACAAGATAAAAAGCGGCAGAAAAGGGAACAGGAGAATCAGGGAAACTGAAAAATAAACGTTTGAGTAAAAAAACATATTTTTTGAAATCGGGAAACGATTTCGCCAGACTTTATTTTGCAAGAAAAATAAAGAGTAAAATCATATAAAGTAAAAATGCACAATTATATAGAGAAAATTTGAAAAAAATTTTGCAAAAATATGAAAAGATGTTATGATCAGAGTATCATCTGTTGGTATGCCATGACAGAAACAAAAACGGTTTTTGACATAAATCGTGTTAGTTTCCATCATATGGCAGAAGACGGAAATTATAAACGAGGAGGAAACATATGAAAAGTAATTTTCAGAAGGCAAGTCGCCGGGTGTGGGCATTGGTTCTTTCCACATTGATGGTACTGACCACTGTGACAGGCTCTGTGACGATCCCATCGAAAGTTGCAAAGGCGGAGGGTGGCAGTATCATTGCTGATAGTAACTTTACCAGCCTTGCAAGTGAAGAGACAGACACCGGCTGGTGGCTGTATGATGGGCAGAACGATGGAAATTGGGCCAACTGTGCGGCAGATATCACGGCTGATGGCACAGGTCTGCATCTGAACTACACCGCAAATAACGGTGGCTTTTCAGATGCGCTTTGGGGCATTCAGATTTTCCAGAAACTGGATGTAGAGGCAGGTGTGACCTACACCTTATCCTCTGATGTAGAATCCACAGGTGTGAAAGGCATCAAGGCAAAGGTAGACGGTAAGGAATCTGCACTGGATGCGAATTTTACCACAGAGGCAGGTACCCAGACATTTACCGCAGAGAATGTAGTATTTGATGCAGCTGAGACAGTGAAGTTTCTGTTTGGATTGGGCTGGGTATCCGGAGATGATACCGCAGTGGATGTAACCATTTCCAATGTGACACTGACACCTGCTGAGGAGACAGAGGAGACTACCGAGGCAGAGGAGGAGACCACTGCACCAGCGGAAACTGAGGAGGAGACCACAGCGCCGGCGGATACAGAAGAGACACCAGCTGAGACGGAGCCGGAAGAAACCGAACCGGTGGCCCCTGTTACGCCAGTAGAGGATGGCAGCAGTGTATTGGTGGATGGTAACTTTTCTAGTTTACAGGATGCGGAAGTAGCTACCGGCTGGTGGATCTATGATGCACAGAATGATGGAAACTGGGCAAACTGTGCCGCAGACATTACCGCAACCGGCAGTGGTTTAAGACTGAACTATACGGCCAACAATGGCGGCTTTTATGATGCCATCTGGGGCATTCAGGTGCCACAGTGGATCAATGTGACAGCAGGTGAGACTTATACATTATCTTTTGATGTAGAGTCTACCAGCGTGAAGGGCATTAAGGCAAAGGTAGATGGCAAGGAAGCAATATTAGACAGTGATTTCACTGCACAGCTAGGTACCCAGACTTTTACTGTAGACAATATTGTATTTGATACCACAGGGAACGTGAAGTTCTTATTTGCACTGGGCTGGATGAGTGGAGATGACAGCGTAGTGAAGGTAAAAATCTCCAATGTCACATTGATTGGCGATGCCAGCACCATTCCGGCTGATGCAGTGCCATTTGCGATTAACGCAAAGCGTGATACCGTGACTTTGCAGGTCAATGGTACGGATTCTGTTTCTGCTCCGACTGCACTGATCAAAGTGTATGACAGTGAGGAAGAGGCAAAGGCAGATACGGATACTTCCACATTTGCAGGCTATCCGATGGAAAAAAATGAGGATGGCAACTGGGAAGTGGTTGTGAACTTGCCGGAAGCAGTACAGGGTGGACAGTGTGTGAAGTATTTCTTTGTCACCTATGATGCTGATGGGGCAGGACATAATTCTGAATTTGGTTACTATACATACAACGCACCAAAGACTGCACCGGAAAAAACTGTTGCGGAGATGGAAGCAGCTGGTTATACACTGGTATGGAGTGACGAGTTTGATGGTGATACCTTAGATCTGAGCAAGTGGGATTATCAGATTGGTAATGGTTTAACCGCTTCCAATAATGCAGGCTGGGGTAACCAGGAAGCAGAGTATTATACCGATTCTACTGACAATGTTTATGTACAGGATGGTAATCTGCATATCACTGCTTTGAAGCAGGATACCACAGATCCGGCAGAAGGTACATTCCATTATACTTCTGGTCGTCTGCGTACCACATCTGATGTAAATGGTCAGCTGTTTGCAACCAGATACGGACGTGTAGAAGCACGTATGATTCTTCCAACAGAGGAAGGCGCCTGGCCGGCATTCTGGATGCTGCCACAGGATCAGTACATCTACAACGGATGGGCTGCATCCGGTGAGATTGACATTATGGAGGCTTATGGAGATAAGCCGAAGCTGTTTGGCGGTACCATTCATTTTGGTTCCCAGTGGCCAAACAATATCTATAAGGGTAAGTCATATACATTTGATGATACTACTGATGTCAGTGTATATCATACCTATGGCATTGAGTGGGAGCCAGGCAAGATTACCTGGTTTGTAGATGATGAAGAATACTACACCGCAGATACCTGGTATTCCATTACCGCAGGTACCGCAGAGAATAACACATTTGATGTACCATTCTATATTTTACTGAATGTAGCAGTCAATGGTACATGGGATGCTGGTGAGGCAGACAATGGAGATTATACTGGTAATGGTAACTCTTCTATGTTAGTAGACTATGTTCGTGTGTACAGCAAGAATGATGTAGATTAAGACAATCCAAATCCTCCATCTGCAAATGGCGGTGCAGGGGATACTGATGCATATGATCTGTATGTAGCACCTTTGAGGTCAGAAGTTCCATAGTAATAGACCAATGGCTGTTTCTGATACTGTAACGGGTCGTTGTCCACGCCAAGATGGAGCATGAATACGGCTTCCATCTT
>ONWL01000222.1 GCA_900321525.1 uncultured Eubacteriales bacterium | reverse complement strand
ATTCCGTGTGAATAAAAAGAAGAAGATACAGGAGGAAAAACACAATGTGTACTGAAAACGCAAACAACAACACAACAGACAACAACTATGTGCTTGCCATGTATGATATTCGGGCAAAGCAGGAGTATATTTATCGGAGTACCCATATGAAGGAAATTGTGGGGGCGTCCTGGTTGATCCGGGATTGCTATGCGGATTTCCTGCGGCCAGCGGCAGAGGAAGTGGGGAATGAGGAAGGAAAAAAGGGGATTTACGGATTGCGAAAACCGGAGGAAAAAGAATCACCAGAACAAGATTCTTTTAAAAAAGGTAACTGTTCAGGACCATTGTTTCGACCGACTCCTGATATATGTGCAAAACAGAGAAAATAAAATTTCTCATTTTGCTGTTTTGCATTGTGATTACAGAAGTTATCCACTATCAGTAACACAGATGTGAATCCATTCTGTACTGCTCCACTGTATTGGCTGGCAGATGTGGATTACTTCTTTGGAAACAGGCCATTTTACATCTGTTTCCGTCAAAATCCAATGCTTTTATCCACAGTCATTTTTACCACAGGATACATCTGACAGATTGGCTTTTTTCCCTGATTTCTGATACAATATATCCATAAAGATCAAGGAAGGAAGGTGGTTCAGATGCCTGTAACTGAAGAATTTGTAAAAATGCTTATGGAGGAGATTGTCCAGTTAAATCAGACAATCGAAAGTCTGAACCAGACCATCAGGGAACTGCAGGAGAAGCTGAATCAAAACTCCAAAAACAGCTCCAGACCACCTTCCAGTGACGGACTGAAAAAACCACTCGTCAATAAAGACAGAAGTCTGCGCAGACCATCCGGCAGGAAGCCGGGCGGCCAAAACGGACATGAGGGCAGATATTTTTCTGCTCTTTCAAAACCGGATCATACAGAGCACCACATGCACAGCGACTGTACATGCTGTCCTTACCATGATGCATGCCTTGAAAAGGCATGCACCAGAGAGGTCAGACATGAAGTGGATGCTGTATTAAAAACAGATGTGACTGCCCATAAGCTCATGATGGTGAAAGACTGCCCTCTCCACGGAGGAACAAAGGCGGGAAGTTTTCCTGAGAACATCAAAGCAGCTGTACAGTATGGAAGAAATCTGCAGGCTCTGGTAGTTGCGTTTAATACCGTTGGTGCCGTGAGCATCCACCGTACTCACGAGATCCTCAGCAGTGTATTTCAGATTTCTCTTGCCACCGGAACCATAAAGAACATGGTGGGCAGATGCGCACAGATCCTGAATGGAACCTATGAGGAGATCCGTCGGCAGATGAGCCGCCGTGATCTGATCCACTGTGATGAAACGGGTACCAGAGTGGATGGAAAGACCTGCTGGGTACACAATGCGTCTGATTCCGGTTTCACGTTTTTAAGCATCAGCCGGAAACGTGGCCAGGCAGGAATGAACGAAGCAGGGATCCTGCCAGTTTATCATGGGACCCTGGTGCATGACTGCTGGAACTCCTACTGGAAATATGAGGATGTGAGGCACGCCGTCTGCTGCGCCCATCTCCTGCGTGAACTCAACGGTGTGGAACAAAACCATCCGGAGCAGACCTGGGCACCGGAGTTCAAAAAGCTGCTCCTGTCCATGAAAAAGGCAAAAGAGAAGGCTCTTGCAAAAGGGAAAGCAGAAATCAGCCGTTATTACCACCAGAAGTTTGATAAACAATATGATGCGCTCCTGAAGACTGCATATGCCGAAAATCCACTGCCTGAGCCCGGGAACAAAAAACGTGGCAGACCGAAAAAAGGCAGGATTCTGAATCTGATCGGCCGTCTGGATAAATACAAGGCCTCAGTCTGCCTTTTTATCAATGATCTTACAGTTCCATTTGATAATAATCAGGCAGAACGGGATATCCGCATGGTAAAAGTGAAGACCAAGGTATCAGGCTGCTTCCGCAGCATGGAAGGAGCGCAGGAATATCTCATCATTATGTCTTATATTGGAACTGCCCGAAAGCATGGAATCAATCCATACGAAGCAATCCAGAGTGCATTGTCAGGAAGAACAGGCATCATCTTTGAGTAATGGGGTGCTGAACAGTTACATTCCTTTTTAAAATTGGTGTGCAAACTTATCCCCACTGAATCATATACAATATAACAGGGGGCAAATGGTTGTTTGCAGAAAACAGGACATCCCCTGATTGGTTATGAAAAGACCCGCAGGGGATGTGTTTTGTTTTAGGCAAAGGGTTTGCCGATTCCTGAACTGTTGTGTGCACGAAAGGAAGGTGCCGGTGATGAAAAGGGTTGAGCGGGAACGATTTCATTTGGTGGTGACTTTTGGTGTAGTCTATGGACTGGCTGTATTTGCCGCAGTTCGCATCTTACAGGGAAGGAAGATGGAAATCTGCTTCACTTATGGTATGGATGCCTGGCAGGAACTCCATAAAACCGCAGGTGTACTGGCGGTCATTCCTGCCATATTGGCGGTTCTTGCCATCACTCGTCTGGAGCAGGGATATGTGCGGGAAGCAACCCATCGTCTGGTTTATGTGATCCGCTATTTTCTCGTGGTACAGGCTCTGGCGGTGGGCAGTTCCCTGTTTGTGTTGCAACTGGTATCCACTTTTTTGGCAATGGGAGGAAATGCAGACGTGCTTACCTGGGTGGCATTGCTTCTGTTTTGGTGGGTGATTTTGTGGATGAAACCAATCGTGCGATTGGCAGGCTTGGTTTCATCTGCATGGAATGCCCGCATCGTTCTGTTTTTCTCTGCTGTATTGCTGACTTTTCTTACCCATCAGCCGGTGATGGACTGGGTAGAATGGCAGGTGCAGAAAGGCTGTAGTGCATTGCATCTGCCCTATCGGGTTTCCTTCTCCCAAAGCCTGATTGGGGCAGTGGGGAGCGTGCCACTGCTGGCAAAGTGCTGGAACCAGATGGGACGGTTTTTCAATTTGGATTGAGGAGGATGCTGGTATGTTTTTGATTAAGGATGGAGAATACAGCAGGGATGAGTTGACCAAGACCATCACCTTTGCGTGTAAGAAGTGTGGGAAGCCGCTGGTACTGCGGATCGTGGATGAGGAAAGCGGGTGGAGACGGTATGACTGTAACCACCGGTTTTGCTCCGCAAGATATCTGGTGGATGTGATAGCACCACAGAGACCGGTGGAGAATGGGGAAGTGTAGAATAGGGTTATGGATTGGGACTGGGTGTAAGGATAGCACGCTGTCCCTTTTTGGAAGAAAGTGTAG
>ONWL01000210.1 GCA_900321525.1 uncultured Eubacteriales bacterium | reverse complement strand
ATACCGTTGCAGGCAACTGGATATTTGGCACTCGCGGCATTCGTCATACTGACAAGCAAGCTTGTCAGCCCGACTCATTGCGAACGAGAATAAAGTACCAACATTGCACAGAGTTTTTTTAATGAAAAATTTCTGATGTGCAGGCTGTGTTTTGGTCAGATCAAAGAGTTTCGCAAATGTCTATCAATCTATTTAACTTCGATAATCTCCATTAATTCTCACATACTCGTAAGTCAGATCACATCCCCATGCGGTGGCCTGTGCCTCTCCCTGTTTCATGTCTACCAGTGCGGTCACATGTTCTTTGGACAGAATTTCTGTGGCCAGTTCTTCGCTGTATCCGGTGTCTACGCCGTTTTCTACGATCTTTAACTTGCCTGCACTGCTCTCAAACCAGATGTCTACCTGCTCTGGATCGAATGTGACACCGGAATATCCCAGTGCGCACAAGATACGTCCCCAGTTGGCATCATGTCCGAACACTGCCGCTTTGGTCAGGCTGGAACATACCACTGATTTGCTCAGGGTTCTTGCTTCTTCCTTTGTCTTTGCCCCTGTCACCTTCACTTCAAACAGACAGGTACAGCCTTCCCCGTCTCCCGCAATCTTCTTTGACAATTCTTCCATAATATAATGGAGTGCTTCATAAAAAGCATCATAGTCTGCCCCTTCTGCTGTGATCTCTGTGTTGCCTGCCTGTCCGTTTGCCAGCACCACTACTGTATCGTTGGTAGATGTATCCCCATCTACAGAAATCATATTGAAGGTATCCTGCACATCACTGCTCAGTGCCTTTTGCAGCATCTCATGAGAGATGGCAGCATCTGTCACCACAAAACACAGCATAGTAGCCATGTTGGGATGAATCATACCGGCACCCTTGCACATACCGGCTACTGTCACAATCTTGCCGCCAATCTCTGTCTGCACTGCCACTTCCTTTGGTCTGGTATCTGTGGTCATAATGGCTTCTGCTGCCAAGCGACCTGCTTCTCGCGTATCTGCCAGCGCCTCTGCCAGCATACCAATCCCTTTTTTGATGGGCTCCATAGGCAGTTGTCTGCCAATGACTCCTGTAGAAGCCACCAATACTGCCTCTCCTGGAAGATTCAGCTTCTGACCGGTCAATGCTGCCATCTCCTTGCAATAACCATAGCCTTCCTCACCGGTACAGGCATTGGCCACACCACTGTTGACCACCACTGCCTGCGCATAAGAGGAAGTATCCACCACCAGTTTATCCCATTTCACCGGTGCCGCCTTGACCATGTTCGTGGTAAACACACCGGCAGTGGTACATGGGGTGGTACTGTAGATCATCGCCATATCCTTCTTATCCTTCTTAATACCGGCACACAAACCGGCTGCCTGAAATCCCTTGGGAGTGGTCACTCCGCCGTCAATTATTTTCATCTCATTCACCCTTTCAAAACCGTTTGTACGCGATCAATTGCGAAAGCCCTTGACATATCCAGAAAACAGTCCGTATATCAAAAATTTTTCATTCAAAAAACTCTGTGGAACGTCGGTACTTTGTTTTTGAGTAATATATCATATTACGAAAAAACATTAGTACCGTTACGTGAAACCGAAGTGAAAACGCGTTTTTTGAATAAAATTTTTGAGAAAGGACGTTCGGTATCACACTTTCGCAATTGTGTGTCTATTTCTTACGGGAACATGGGCACCTGCATCAATCCGGTCTCCTCCGGCAGTCCAAACAGCAGGTTCATATTCTGCACTGCCTGTCCTGCAGCTCCCTTCACCAGATTATCCAAGGCACCCATCATAATGATCCGGTTGGTACGTGGGTCAATCTTAAAGTTGATATCCACATAATTGCTGCCTTCTACCCAGCGGGTTTCCGGGCACACATTCTGTTCCAGTACACGGATGAATGTCTCGTTACCATAGTACCGGTCATAGATTGCCTTCACTTCTTCATAAGTAACTTCCTTCTGCAATGTGGCATAAGAAGTTACCAGAATGCCACGGTTCATAGGCACCAGATGAGGCGTAAAACTCAATGTAATGGGATAGCCTGCCGCATAGCCCAGCTGCTCCTCGATCTCCGGTGTATGACGGTGAGTTGCCACGCCATATGCCTTGATATTTTCATTGACTTCACAGAACAGGTTTGGAACTTTTGCCCCTCTGCCTGCACCGGACGTACCGGACTTGGCATCAATGATGATGCTATTGCCGTCAATCAATCCTTCCTTTACCAGCGGATAAATGGTCAGGATAGAACAGGTGGTATAACAGCCTGGATTTGCCACAATTCGGGCACCCGGTACTTTGTCACGATTGATCTCGCACAGTCCATATACTGCTTCTTCGATAAACTGTGGACTCTGGTGGGTGATACCATACCACTGCTCGTATACAGAGACATCTTTGATTCTGAAATCCGCACTTAAATCTATGATCTTTACCTTCTGTAAAATCTCTTCATTGACCAGAGAGGCACACAACCCCTGTGGGGTAGCAGTGAAAATCACATCCACTTCTTCTGCCAATGCTTCCATATTGTCATCCAGACAGGTGGCATCCACCAGACGGAACATATTCTGGTATACTTCTGCATATTTCTTGTCAATGTAGCTTCGGGAACCCAGCCATACAATTTCTGCTTCCTTATGTTGCAATAGCAAACGTACTAATTCATTTCCGGCATAGCCGGTTGCTCCAATGATTCCTACCTTCATCCTATTTCCTCACATTCTGCCGTTTCCGGCCTGCTGTCTTTTTCTACCATGTATCAGCTGGTATTTTGCACCTGTCAACCGGTAACACCAGCGACCCCTGCAATTTCTGCACCAGCACACACAGTATTGTAATCCTTCTTTTTGCAACTGTAAAGCGATTTCTGATGCCGCAAAGCATATTTTTTACCGGAATCGCGGTATTTTATGCATTTATCTTGCATAAAATACCGTTTTTTTCCCTTTGCTTCCTCATAATTATACACACTTATCGCATATTATGCAAGAAAAATTCTCCTTTTTCTTATTTTTCTCTTGAAATCACTTCCATAATGTATTATAGTGAAGTTATTGTAGCCGCTGGTCATACCGGTGGTGGATTTGCCGCATGACGGCTGAATGGAGGTTCACAATGAAAGATAAAGTTGTATTGGCTTATTCCGGTGGTCTGGATACTACCGCAATCATCCCTTGGTTAAAGGAAAATTATGATTATGATGTCATCTGCTGTTGTATCGACGTTGGTCAGGGCAAGGAGTTAGATGGACTGGAGGAGAGAGCAAAGTTATCCGGTGCATCCAAGTTATATATTTTAGATGTAGTAGACGAGTTCTGCGACGATTATATCGTACCATGTGTCATGGCAAATGCCACCTATGAGAACAAGTACCTGCTTGGTACCTCTATGGCACGTCCACTGATTGCAAAGAAGCTGG
>ONWL01000211.1 GCA_900321525.1 uncultured Eubacteriales bacterium | reverse complement strand
GGTTTGTAGCACTGCGGACAAACGGAGTGAAGACCATCCAGAATCCCTATGGAATCAGAGGGCAGTTTGCGGATGTGAAACAATATTATGAAAAAGAACCGGCAACAGAGGGGAAAACGGTTCTGGCAGGTGAAAAACAGAAACCAAAACGGAAAACAAACCGGTAAAAAGCGCAATATAAAAAGCCGCTCACCTATCTGGAAGCTTGCACAATGGATAGGTGGCGGCTGTTATTTTTATGTTTTGAAACCGGGGAAGCGTCCGTATCAACGGGCGCTTGCAGATTTACGCATAGGTTCAATCATAAAACTGCCTAATTTTTCTCTTAATTCGAATTCATCATCTCCGCTGGTTTCCATGCGAACCGGTCTCATCAAATTCAGGCTAAAGATTCCAATAATGGACTTTCCATCTACTCTTTCATTACCTGAAATCAGATGGACATCGAAAGGGCAAAATTTAGCGGCTTCCACAAATTTTTTTGCCTTGTCGATAGAACTCAAATCAACAAAAGATACAATCATCTCAAATACCTCCTGCAATTTTGTTCGAGTATATCTTAGCACAAGCAGAAGATAAAGTCAATATGCATAAAAAATCAGCAAAAAATTCAGCAATATGACCAAATAATGGCGTGCGCGAAGAAATGAAATCTATCAACTGGAAACCAAAAGAAGACAAAAAACGCAATCACTCGTTGTGTGATTGAAAAAATTCATAAAAAAATAACAAGGTCTGACCGGAAAAATGCGCAGATTGAATCGTTTGTCTGGTTTCATACAGTTCTTGAATGTGAATTGAAAAAGTAACTTCTGTTTGTAAGAGTCAATTTGCAAGGATGGAATGACTGGAAGGGATTGAATTACGGCTGGAAAATATGTTATATTGAGCCTGTAAAATCCAGAGAGTATCTTCTAGGAAAATAATGGAGGTTTGTGATGCAAAGCATACTCATAACAGGCGGAACGGTATTTGTCAGCAAATATGTGGCAGAATACTTTGTGAAACAGGGAAATCAGGTTTGCGTACTCAATCGGAACAGCCGTAAGCAGCCAGCGGGGGCGACACTGATTCAGGCAGATCGGCATAGTCTTGGTGATGTGCTGAAAGGGAAATCCTTTGATGCGATCATTGATGTGTCAGCGTATACTGCGGAGGATGTGACACACCTGCTAGACAGTGGCGTTTCCTTTCGGGAGTACGTTTTCATCAGTTCCAGTGCGGTTTATCCGGAAACAGCGTCACAGCCTTTCTTAGAAGAAGGCACGTTGGGAGAGAATGCATTTTGGGGCAGCTACGGCACCAATAAAATTGCGGCAGAGCAGGTGTTACAAGAAAGAGTTCCCCATGCATATATTTTGCGTCCTCCTTATTTATATGGTCCATACAACAATGTGTACAGGGAAGGGTTTGTATTTGACTGTGCCATAGCAGACCGTAAGTTTTATCTGCCTAAAGATGGTGAGATGAAATTACAGTTTTTCCATGTGGCAGACTTATGCAGGTTGATAAAAGTGATTTTGGAACAGAAACCAAACCAGCATATCTTCAATGTAGGCAATGAACAGCCGGTTTCCATTCGGGAGTGGGTGCAACTGTGTTACGCAGCGGCAGGTAGGCAGGCAGAGTGTGTGCCGGTTTATGAAGAACCGGAGCAGAGAGCCTATTTCCCTTTTTACGAGTATGAATATGCATTGGATGTGACCAGGCAAAAACAGTTGATGCCAACGACCATACCGCTAAAAGAAGGGCTGGAAGAGGCATTTAGGTGGTATGAGCAACATATGGATGAGGTGAACAAACGACCCTATTTGTCATACATTGATGAGAAAATTGCGGAGTAGTTGGGAACTGTCTGGAAGTTTGGAAGAAAGAGACATTGATTTAGAAGTTGTGAAGAAGACCAGCACACGCCCTTTGGAACAGTGATATACCAAAGGGCGTGTGTGAAAATAAAGATGTTTATGCCAGATGCAGAATATTCAATAACAAAATCCAACTTAATCCGTAGTAAGTGACCACGGCTACCAAATCGTTGATGGTGGTGATCAATGGACCGGATGCGACGGCGGGATCGATTTTAATTTTCTTAAAAAACAAAGGAATCAATGTTCCTACTGCACTGGAAATCAGCATGGCAAGTATAAGGGAAATGCCGATGCATCCAGATACTGCAAAAGAGAAGAGCAGTTCTTTCTGATTGAAGAAATGAATATATAATCCTACAAACAGAAATGAAATATTGCCAAGCAACATCCCGTTGCATAATCCCACTTTCATTTCTTTGGTCACCAGCTGGAACTTCTGTTTGAATGTGAGCGTTTCATCCATCAGTACCCGGATGGTGACTGCCAACGACTGGGTACCTACATTACCTGCCATATCCAGGATCAGCGACTGGAATGCCATGATCAAAGTCAGTTGTGCAATCACTTTTTCAAAAGTGCCCACCACACCGGATACAATCAGACCGAGTCCCAGCAGGATGAATAGCCATGGCAGACGCTTTTTCATACTTTGGCCAAGGGGTTCCTGCAAATCTTCCTCCGCAGTCAAACCAGCCAGCCTTGCATAATCCTCCCCCATCTCATCGTCTACCACTTCGATGATACTTTGAGCGGTGATGACACCTAACAACTTGTTGCTGTTGTCCAGCACAGGGATGGAATCTTCCGAATAATCCTTCAGCTTTTCGATACAATCATCTATGGTTTCATGGGCATACACATAAGGGAAAGAAGTGGCAATGAGATTTTCCAGAGAAGTCCCATTTCTGGCGATGATCAATTCTTTCAAATCGATGGCGCCATAAAAAGCGTGGAATTCATCTACCACAAACAGGGTGGAAATGTTGTCATTTTCTTCTGCCTGCCGCACCAGTTCGCTCATTGCTTCTTTCACACTGATATTTTCCCGGATGACGATACAGTTGGTAGTCATACGGCTGCCGATTTCATCCTCATCAAAAGAGGCAATCAGCCGGATTTCCTCTTGAATGTCTGGTTTCAATGCATCTATGATCAGGGAACGCTTTTCCTTTTCAATTTCATGAAGCACATTTGCGGCGGTGTCGGTTTCCAGTTCAGAAACCACAGCAGCTGCTTTTGACAAGTCCATTTCGTTGAGATATAAACCTGCCCTGTTTTCTTCCAGATGTTCAAATGCTTCTGCCAGCATGGATACAGTGCAGATGCGATATAATTTCTTCCTTTCCTGTAAATTCAGGGTGTCCATAACCTGAGCAATGTCATTCCCGTGATAATCTTCCAATTTTTTCTGTATCACCTTTGGGGAGTCGTTCCCTTTGATGATTGTAATAATCTCGCTTTCGTAGTCAGGTCTGGAAGCCATTGCATTTTCTGGGCTACGAAGACCTGGTTCATTTAAAA
>ONWL01000212.1 GCA_900321525.1 uncultured Eubacteriales bacterium | reverse complement strand
TGAAGTTCATGTTAAATGGTGCACTGACACTGGGAACCATGGACGGTGCCAATGTGGAGATCGTGGAAGAAGTAGGGGCAGAAAATGCTTTTATCTTTGGGATGAGTTCTGATGAAGTCATTCAGTATGAGCAGCAGGGCGGTTATAACCCGATGGATATCTTCAATGAGAATCAGGGCATTCGTCAGGTATTGATGCAGTTGATTAATGGCTACTATGCACCAAATGATCCGGAAATGTTCAGGGAAATTTATAATTCTCTGTTGAATACGTACCAAAGTGACAGAGCGGATACCTATTTTATTCTGAAAGACTTTATGGATTATCACAGAGCACAAATGGAAGTAGAGCAGGCATACCGTAATGAGACTGGCTGGGCTCGTTCTGCCATCTTAAATGTGGCAAACTGTGGTAAGTTTACTTCTGATCGAACCATCCAGCAGTATGTAGATGAGATCTGGAAATTGGATCAGATCGTATTAGACTGATTGGAAAAGAGAAGATGATCTGATAAGAGAATCATTTGACCATTTTTTGATAAAAAAGAAACGTCCGAGGGATGCATTAAGATATCCGCATTCCTTCGGACGTTTTTTAGAGTTGTTCAGGATAAAATAAGTAATCTACCATAGTTGCAAAGTGTTCCGGGGTAGGGCTGTTTTGCAGGAAACAGAGATAAACAGGGGTGTTTTCTGCAATGCCGTACCCTTCTATAAAATGTGTGCCGGAAATATCGATGGCAGCCGGAAACAAATCTTCTGTTATGGCAATACTTCCATCTTCCAAATAGACAAATTGGTTGCTTTCCAGGATCAGTCCTTCCTTTTCGAATGTCTGGAACGTATCTTCCGACAGAACTTGGGACAAGTCTGCAATGATGCCGCCGCTGATTTGCTGCACATAAAAAATGGTGTCAGCAGTACACAGCAGAAAATCTTCTGTGCCAGCAGACAGCAGAGCCGATAAAATTTGCAGGTTGTAACTGGATTGCAAATCCCCGCTTTCTCCGGATACGTCAATGGTCATATCCGTGCGAAGGCTGACAACCGCATGCTTTGGTGATTCTCCCAGATAATCCAGGTAGGAATCTTCCAGATAAGAAGCATTTACCGGATTGTGTTCCACATTTAAAATGATACCGGATAGAACGGTTTCTTTTTGGGCATTGGTAATGACCGTGACCAACATACAGATCAGAGCAATGATGCCCATACAGACTGCAATGTGAAATTTATAATATTGCCAGATATACCAGAGTCGGTCTGAAAATGAGAGGGGTTTGATTTTTTGTAATTCCTCTTTCCAGGTGGGCCGTTCTTCTAATACTACTTTTTTGCCATAATGGTTCCTTTCCAAACAAAAACTGCTTATGTTATACCGCTTATTATAGCATAACCTGTCAGGATATGTGTTGGATTTTCTCTGAAAACTGTGAAATGTTTGTGAAAATTGGAAAAAATCAAAAGAAAAATTGCAATGTAAGGGGAAATCTTCTATAATAAACAAAGAAAAACAACTGTATCCAATGAAATGGATAGACAGTGGATGGAGGATCAGATGCCGGAGATATTTAATTCAGAAAATAAAGTTTGGCGGTTTTTGGGAAAACTGATTGATGTGTTTGTAGTGAATGTGTTGTTTATTCTATGTTCCCTACCCGTTGTGACTATTGTGCCCAGCTGCTCTGCCATGTATTACGTAACATTAAAGCTGGTAAGGGATACAGAAAATTACCCTGCCAGAAGTTTCTTTTCCTTTTTTAAGAAAAACTGGAAACAGGGAATTGTGCTGAGCCTGATTATGATTGTGACAGGGGTCTTGTTTGCGGGAGATATTATTTTGTATCAGGAGTATGCAGATTTGATTCCAGGCAGTAGGGCTTTGACCATTTTGATGAGTGCGTTGTTTGTAGTGTGGCTGTTTGTAGCTCTGTATCCGCCGGCAGTATTTGCCAGATTTGACAACAGCATCAAGAATACATTGAAGAATTCACTTTTGATGGCAATTGCACATCTGCCTTTTACACTATTAATAATTGCGATTACGGTGGTATTGGGCATTTTAGGTGTATTTGTTCCCATTCTGTGGTTTGGACTGATCGCATTTGGAAATTCCTATGTATTTGTCAGAATATTTGATCGTTATACTGCAAAGGAAGATCATGTTACACCAGAGAAGTTGGCAGAAAACAATCGTCCTATTTTGTCAGATTCCCTGGAGGTACAGCAGGAAGAGTCGTGATTGAGAAAGAAATAGAGAAGTACAAACAAATGAGAGCCTTACAGGTCAGGGAAAACAGACCTGTAAGGCTCTTTGCGTCATATTCCGGATATTCAGATTGAATTAGACGGCAGATTCTCCACGTTCACCAGTACGGATGCGGATGACATCTGCTACATCATACATAAAAATCTTACCGTCACCGATGTTGCCGGTACGGATACGGTCGATGACCTTGTCAATAACACCGTCTACTACCTCGTCAGCAATGACGGTTTCTACCTTCATCTTTGGTAGTAGTGTTGCATTGTAGGTCACACCACGATATACTTTCTTTACACCCATCTGAGAACCATAACCCATAATGCTGGTAATCATCAGACCATTGGCATTGTTTTCATTTAAAATTTCCTTCAAATCATCCAGCTGCTCTGGTCTGATTACAATTTCAAGTTTTTTCATTTCATACACCTCTCTGTCATTTCCATGTTCTGTTTCCTGTAGTTGTCAATAAAAATCCCAAATGCTCCGGAACATTTCAGATGCCTCTATTATAGCTGTTTCTTTGTATAAAGTCAAATAAAATTAAGTTTAAAATAAAAATACTTAATAAAATTAAGTATAAATACATGAAAATTAATTTTATTAAGAACACATGAAATATCCCATGTTTTTTTGTGAAGAAAGACAGCTTTGGTTATGAAATCTTCCAGTTCTGCATACAGTATTTAATAAAAGCAAAATAAGAAAAATAGTAGAAGGAGCGAATCAGGATGCGTTTGCTGAAAAAAAATATACATATGAATCAAAGCAGAGGAGAGGTATCGGTACAGATTTCCTTTGATGAAGATTTCAATCTGCCAGAAATGAAACCGGATATGGAAAGTATAGCAGTGAATCAGGCAGATGCCATGATAGAGAGCGTGAAATTACAGGAAGAGAAGGCAATGGTAAAAGGAAAACTGCAATTAGAGGTATTGTATGTAGCAGAAAACACTATGGAACAATACTCCAGTCAGGTGCCTTTTGAAGAACTGGTTTCCTTTCCGGGACTTGAAACAGGAGACTACGTGCAAAGCCAACTGCTTTTGGAAGATATGAATGTGGCATTGGTCAATTCCAGAAAATTGCGGATGAATGCACTGGTGATGTTGACGGTAAAG
>ONWL01000213.1 GCA_900321525.1 uncultured Eubacteriales bacterium | reverse complement strand
GGAGAGTCTATGACCAATCCACTGAAGTATTATGATAACAATCTGTGCGGTACCAAGGTATTGTTAGAGTCTATGGTGGCACATGGCATTGATAAGATCGTATTTTCTTCTACCGCAGCTACCTATGGTGAGCCAGAGCGTGTACCGATCGTGGAGACCGATCATACAGAACCCACCAACTGCTATGGAGAGACCAAGCTGAGCATGGAGAAGATGTTCAAGTGGACTTCTGTGGCACATAATCTGCGTTATGTGTCTCTTCGTTACTTTAATGCATGTGGCGCCCATAGTTCCGGAGAGATCGGGGAGGCGCATAAGCCGGAGACCCATCTGATTCCGTTGATCTTACAGGTACCAAATGGCCAGCGGGAATATATCTCTATCTTCGGAGATGATTATGATACGCCGGATGGCACATGTATTCGTGACTATATCCATGTGACCGACCTGGCACAGGCGCACATTCTGGCGCTGGAGTATCTGACCAAGGGCGGTGAGAGCAATGTGTTCAATCTGGGTAACGGAGTAGGATTCTCTGTCAAGGAAGTCATCGAAGTGGCTCGTGAAGTGACCGGTCATCCCATTCCTGCCAAGATGGAACCTCGCCGTGCAGGTGATCCGGCTCAGCTGATCGCATCCAGCGACAAGGCACGCAGCGTTTTAGGCTGGAATCCGCAGTTTGGGGATCTTCGTGAGATCATCTCTTCTGCATGGAAGTGGCACCAGAAGCATCCAAATGGATATGCGAAATAAATAAAAGAAAGAAGAATCTTTTGCCAGACAAAGGCAAATCAATAGGATTACAAAGCCCCTGTTGTGGGTGTGGTATTTGGACTGCACTGACGATAGGGGCTTTTTGGAAAATTGATTTGAAATAAGCGTTTGTTTGCGTGATCGTATTCTGATCAGAAAGCGGAGTTTGCAGTTTGCATGAGCGGCTGCCATGTGTAGAACTGCTTGAAAACAGATATTGCGTATGGTAAGATGAAGTCATAATAGGCGTAGTGTACGTTTGGGTAACAGAAAATTCTGCGTGCAAGCGTAGAGGCAGTATGTTTGCATGCTGGAAAGGAGTGTGTAGAGTGTGGGGCGGAAGCGGTTACCGATCGGGTTAGACAGTTTTGAAAAAATCAGAGAGAATGATTTCTATTATGTGGATAAGACGGGTTTCATTGTGGAACTTCTGCACAATTGGGGAGAGGTGAATCTGTTTACACGTCCAAGACGATTTGGCAAGTCGCTGAATATGAGTATGCTGAAAGCCTTTTTTGAGATTGGTTGTAATCAGGCGCTGTTTGAAGGTCTGCACATTTCCAGGGAAGAGGAATTGTGCAAAGCGTATATGGGGCAGTTTCCAGTGATTGCCATTACGCTGAAAGGAGTAGATGGTCTCACGTTTGAAGCGGCCTGCAAGCGGCTGAAAGACATTATTGGAACAGAAGCGGAACGTTTTTCTTTTTTGTTAGAAAGTAAACGGTTGACAAAAAATGAGAAACAAAAATATCGGGCCTTGATTGATTTGGAAAATGGTTGTTATACGATGGATGAAGTACTGTTGTCTTCTGGGCTTCAGATTTTATCTGCACTTTTGTCTAAACACTATGGTCGTAAGGTGATCATCTTGATTGATGAATACGATGTGCCGTTGGATAAAGCCTTTCAGGCAGGTTATTATGAGGAAATGGTATCGTTGATCAGGAATCTGCTGGGCAATGCCTTGAAGACCAATGAGTATCTGCAATTTGCCGTTCTTACGGGTTGTCTGCGTATCAGTAAGGAAAGTATTTTTACAGGGTTGAACAATTTGAAGGTGCACACCATTGGGGATGCTCGTTATGACGAATACTTTGGATTCACAGACGAGGACGTGAAAACACTATTAAATGAGTATCATTTGATAGATCGACTGGATACAGTCAGAGAATGGTATGATGGGTATCAGTTTGGCAATGTGGCGGTGTATTGCCCTTGGGATGTGATCAATTATTGCGATGCAGTGTTAGCAGATGGGCAAAAAGAGCCGGAAAACTACTGGGCAAATACAAGTGGTAACGGCATGATCCGCCGGTTTATTGACCGGGCCAATCAGCAGACCAGAAATGAAATCGAACAATTGATTGCCGGGGAATCTATCACAAAGGCAATCAACATGGAATTGACTTACAGTGAACTGGATGCCTCTATTGACCATCTGTGGAGTGTGCTGTTTACCACAGGGTATCTGACCCAACGTGGAAGAGCAGAGGGAAAACGGTATCATCTGGCAATTCCCAACAGAGAAATCAGGGAATTGTTCATCTCCCAGATTCAGGTATGGTTTCAGGAAACAACCAGAGCGGATGCACCACGAATTGCAACCTTCTGTAGGGCATTTCCTGATGGGGATGCCGCCTTAATCGAAGAGATGTTAAATGATTACCTGTGGAATGCCATCAGTATCCGGGACACTTCCGTGCGGAACACGATGAAAGAAAATTTCTACCATGGCATGCTTCTTGGACTTTTGCAATACGAAGACAATTGGTTGATCAAATCCAATGCGGAATCCGGGGAAGGGTTCAGTGATATTTTGATCGAAACACAGAGCAGAATTGGTATCGTAATTGAAGTGAAGTATGCAAAAGAGAATGATCTGGAGAACTGGTGCATGGAAGCGCTTGACCAGATCGAGAGAAATCATTATGAAGCACGCCTTGTGGAGGACGGTATGAAATCCATTCTCAAATATGGCATTGCATTTTATAAGAAGCGCTGTAAGGTGATGCAGGGGTAAATAGAGGGGGTAAAAATGACCAAAACGTTCAATGTAATCGCTGATTGCAAGCCGGATATCCATTATATGGTCAGTTTGGATCAGCGATTGTTGGAAATAAAAAAATTGGTAGATTCGGGGAAGTATTTTACAATCAATAGAGCCAGACAGTATGGAAAAACCACAACGATACGTGCTTTGGCACGATATTTACAAGATGAGTATTATGTTGTTTCGATGGATTTTCAGTTTATCAGCGAAGCAAAATTTAAAAACGAGAATACGTTTTCTATCGCCTTTGCCAAAAGCTTTTTACGTGCACTGAAGAACAATACGTTCACATCAATGGAGGAACTTCAGGAGGCAATCAAACAGCTAGATCAGGATGTGAAAGCACGGCGGGCAGATTTTGAATTACCGGAATTGTTTGATGATTTATGTGAGATATGTGGCGCAACTGACAAACCAATCGTTCTGATGATTGATGAGGTTGACAGCGCAACGAATAATCAGGTGTTTTTGGATTTTCTTGCACAACTTCGAGCTTACTATATTAATAGAGATGTGCAACCGACATTTCAGTCTGTGATTCTGGCAGGCGTTTATGATGTGAAAAATCTTAGGAGAAA
>ONWL01000214.1 GCA_900321525.1 uncultured Eubacteriales bacterium | reverse complement strand
ACATGACAACGAACGATCCAATCGCAGATATGCTTACAAGAATTCGTAATGCAAATACTGCAAAACATGATACTGTAGATGTTCCGGCATCCAAGATGAAGATTGCTATCGCAAACATTCTGCTGGACGAAGGATATATTGAAAAATATGATCTGATCGAAGATGGCGCATTCAAGACCATCCACATTACACTGAAATATGGCAAGGACAAGAACGAAAAGATCATCACTGGCCTGAAGAGAATCTCCAAACCGGGTCTTCGTGTTTACGCAGGCAAGGATGATATGCCGAGAGTACTTGGCGGTCTGGGTATCGCGATCGTATCCACAAACCAGGGGGTCATCACTGACAAGCAGGCAAGAAAGCTGCATGTGGGCGGCGAGGTATTAGCTTTTGTATGGTGACCGAAAGCAACTTTAAGTATTATATCTAACTGAAAACAGAGAGGCTCCAGGTGCCTTTCCGAAAATCTAAGTAAGGAGGAAAATAGGCATGTCACGTATCGGAAGAATGCCGGTTGCGATCCCCGCAGGTGTTACGGTTGAGATCGCTGAGGGTAACAAGGTTACCGTAAAAGGACCAAAAGGAACTCTGGAAAGAGAACTTCCTAAGGAAATGGATATTAAGCTGGAAGACGGCCATGTGGTTGTTTCCAGACCGAATGATTTAAAGAAAATGAAATCTCTCCATGGTTTGACCAGAACACTGATTCACAATATGGTTGTTGGAGTCAGCGAAGGTTATACTAAGACTTTGGAAGTAAACGGTGTTGGTTACAGAGCTGCAAAAGCTGGAAAGAAACTGACCCTGACTTTGGGTTATTCTCATCCGGTAGAGATGGAAGACCCGGAAGGAATTGAAACCAAAGTCGATGGAAACAAGATCATTGTTTCCGGTATCAGTAAAGAAAAAGTAGGCCAGTATGCGGCTGAGATCAGAGAGAAGAGAAAACCGGAACCGTATAAGGGCAAAGGTATCAAATATGATTACGAAGTGATCAGACGCAAAGTTGGTAAGACTGGTAAGAAATAAGTAAGGAGAGTGCGAGAATGGTTAGCAAAGAATCAAGAACTAAAGTTCGTGTAAATAAACATAGAAAAATTCGTAACCGTTTCAGCGGCACTGCCCAGAGGCCGCGTTTGGCTGTGTTTAGAAGTAACAATCATATGTATGCGCAGATCATTGATGATACCGTTGGAAATACTCTGGTATCTGCCAGCACCCTGCAGAAGGATGTAAAGGCTGAATTAGAAAAAACTAATAATGTTGACGCAGCAGCATACCTGGGAACAGTAATCGCTAAGAAGGCTCTGGAAAAGGGAATCACCACCGTTGTATTTGACAGAGGAGGATTCATCTATCAGGGTAAGATCAAAGCTTTAGCAGACGCAGCCAGAGAAGCTGGCCTGGAATTCTAGGAAAGGAAGGAAAAGACACATGAGACATGAAATCATTGATGCTAGTCAGTTTGAACTGAACGACAAAGTAGTGTCAATCAAACGCGTAACCAAGGTTGTTAAAGGCGGACGTAACATGCGTTTCACAGCTCTGGTTGTAGTAGGCGATGGCAATGGACATGTAGGTGCTGGTCTTGGAAAAGCCACTGAAATTCCGGAAGCGATCCGCAAAGGCAAAGAAGATGCCATGAAAAAACTGATCAATGTGGCCATGGACGAATACGCCAGCGTACCGCATGATTTTATTGGCAAGTTCGGCGGTGCATCCGTGTTGCTGAAGAGAGCTCCGGAAGGTACAGGTATCATCGCAGGCGGTCCTGCTCGTACAGTGCTGGAGTTAGCTGGCATTAAAAACATCCGTACAAAATCCTTAGGCTCCAACAACAAGCAGAACGTTGTTCTGGCTACTCTGGATGCTTTGAAACAGCTGAAGAGCCCGGAAGAAGTTGCAAAACTTCGTGGAAAATCTGTTGAAGAGATTCTGGGTTAAGGAGGAATTGAAAATGGCAGATAAATTAAAAATCACATTAGTAAAATCAACCATCGGCGCAATTCCGAAGCATCGTGCGACTGTTACAGCTCTTGGCTTAAAGAAGCTGAACAAGACCGTTGAACTGCCGGATAATGCAGCTGTAAGAGGCATGGTTGCTCAGGTACAGCATTTAGTAAAAGTAGAAGAAATCTAATCATTACAGATAAGGAGGTGTCACGATGGATTTATCAAATTTAAGCCCTGCTGCAGGTTCTGTACAGAGCGATAATTTCAGAAGAGGACGTGGACACGGTTCAGGTAACGGCAAGACAGCCGGCAAGGGACATAAGGGTCAGAAGGCACGTTCCGGAGCACCAAGAATTGGTTTTGAAGGTGGACAGATGCCTTTGTATAGGAGACTTCCTAAGAGAGGATTCAAGACCAGAAACAGACTGGAAATCGAAGCAATCAATCTGGGAGCACTGGAAGTATTTGAGGACGGGGCAGAAGTTACTGTAGAGGCTCTTCTGGAGAACGGCATCGTCAAGGATTCCAAAGATGGTGTAAAGATCCTTGGGAACGGCACATTGACCAAGAAGCTGAATGTCAAGGTGAACGCGTACAGCGAGAGCGCTAAGGCTAAGATTGAGGAACTTGGTGGAAAAGCAGAGGTGATCTAATGTTAGAGACGCTGCGCAATGCATTTAAAATCAAAGACATCAGAAAAAAACTGTTGTTCACTTTCTTAATGCTGATAGTGGTCAGATTTGGTTCACAGCTTCCGGTACCCGGTGTGAACAGAGAGTATTTCAGTAATTGGTTTGCAAGTCAGCAGACCAATGGAGCATTTAACTTTTTCTCCGCTTTTACGGGTGGATCTTTTGAAAAAATGTCCATCTTTGCACTGAACATCACACCGTACATTACTTCATCTATTATCATGCAGCTTCTCACGATCGCTATTCCCAAGCTGGAGGAGATGCATCGTGATGGAGAGGACGGCAGAAAGAAAATCCAGACCATTACCCGTTATCTGACGGTGGGTTTGGCTCTGTTTGAGAGTATTGCCATGACCATCGGTTTTGGCAGATCAGGGTTGATCCAGAATGTAAATTTCCTGAACAGTCTGACCGTAGTTGTGTCATTGACGGCTGGTTCTGCTTTTCTGATGTGGGTTGGTGAGAGAATTACGGAGAAAGGCGTTGGAAATGGTATTTCCATTGTCCTGATGATCAACATTCTCTCCCGGGTACCGCAGGATATCGCGTCATTGTTTGAGACTTTTGTAAAGGGAAAAACAGTTGCAAAAGGTCTGTTGGCAGCGCTGATCATCATAGGTGTTATTCTTCTGACTATCGTTCTCGTAATCGTGCTGAACGATGCCACAAGAAGGATCCCGGTTCAATATGCAAAAAAGATGCAGGGAAGAA
>ONWL01000215.1 GCA_900321525.1 uncultured Eubacteriales bacterium | reverse complement strand
ACGTGCGAAGGAAGTGAAGAAGGTTGCAGAAGGTCTGATTGCCCTTGCTGTAAAGGAAAAGGACAATTTTGAGACTGTTACTGTAACTGCTAAGCAGCCTAAGAAAGACGAAGCTGGCAAGAGAGTAAAGGAAGTTGTAGATGGTAAGAAGGTAGATGTAATGGAAGAGGTTGAGAAGACCATCCAGAAGGATCTGCCATCCAGACTGCATGCCAGAAGACAGATGTTAAAGGTATTCTATGATGTCACATTTGTTCCGGCTGAGAACAAGGGCAAGAAGAGAAACACCAAGTCTATCGACATGCCAAAGAAGATGTTCGAGGAAGTGGCTCCGAAGTACGCAGACCGCAATGGTGGTTATACCAGAATCGTTAAGATCGGTCAGCGTAAGGGTGACGGTGCAATGGAAGTATTACTGGAGTTAGTATAATTCCCGTATAGTTGCATCGACTTTATAGAAGATGATACAAAGGTATCCGTAAGTCACGGAAGTGGCGGGCGGATGCCTTTTTGCATATGCAGGAAATCACCGGTTTGACCTTGTTGGTGTTCATATAGAAACCTTGCTTTTTTTGGGAGAATACTATAGAATGATACATGGTTAGAAGCATGATACAAAAACGAGGGTTCCATGAAAATAATTAAGATTGCAAAGTTGATACATGATTACATCAAATATAACGAAGAAGGCGACCCGGACGGTTACAATCGAGCCATTGACGGCGTAGACTTAGAGCTAGAGAAAGGCAGTTTCACTGCCATTTTAGGTCACAATGGTTCCGGCAAATCCACTTTGGCAAAGCATTTAAACGGCATCCTTCTGCCCACAGAAGGAACGGTCTGGGTAGGAGAGCAGGACACCAGCGACGAACCTCATATCTGGGAAGTTCGCCAAAAGGCAGGTATGGTGTTCCAGAATCCGGACAACCAGATCATTGGCAACATTGTGGAAGAAGATGTGGCATTTGGACCGGAAAACATCGGGGTTCCTACAAAAGACATTTGGACTAGAGTAGAGGAAAGCCTGTCAGCAGTGGGCATGATCCCTTATCGGAAGAAATCCCCCAACAAGCTGTCCGGTGGACAAAAACAGCGGGTTGCCATCGCCGGTGTCATGGCCATGAAGCCGGAGTGCATCATTTTGGACGAGCCTACCGCTATGTTGGACCCAAACGGCAGAAAAGAAGTGATCAAGACCATTCATGAGCTGAACCGGCAGGAAGGGATTACGGTGATCTTGATCACCCACTACATGGAGGAAGTCATTGATGCGGATCGTGTTATCGTCATGGACGAAGGCAAGGTGGTCATGGACGGCACCCCAAGGGAGATCTTTTCTCAGGTGGAACAGCTGAAATCCTACCGGCTGGATGTGCCCCAGGCAACGGAACTGGCATATGAATTACAACAGGCAGGTCTTTCTTTGCCGGATGGTATTCTGTCCACAGGGGAACTGGTGGAAGCGTTGTGTGATCTGGACAGAGACGGTACAGTGCGTCAAAAAGGACATACCGATGGGAAATGCGCAAAAGAGACGACTGCATCAGAACAGAGAAGAGAAACTGTTACAGATAGGGAAAACATGCAGCAGGAAACTGCATGGGAAGCGGCATCCACCAAACAGTCGGTCAAAGACCTGATTCGATTAGAGCATGTCAGTTATATTTACGATCCGGATTCGGCATTTCCGGTAAAGGCACTGGATGACATCAATCTGGAAATTCATCAAGGGGAATTCATCGGACTGATGGGGCATACCGGTTCCGGCAAATCTACACTGGTACAGCACTTCAACTGTCTGATTCGTCCCACAGAGGGCAGCATTTACTACAAAGGAGAAAATATTCTGGCAGAAGGATATCCTTTGAAAACCCTCCGCAGCAAAGTGGGACTGGTGTTCCAATATCCAGAGCACCAGCTGTTTGAGACAGATGTGCTGTCTGATATATGTTTCGGTCCGAAAAATCAGGGATTGACTAGGGAAGAAGCAGAGGAAAGAGCCAGAGAAGCCATGGCATTGGTGGGGTTAAAACCCAAGTATGAAAGCCGTTCTCCTTTTGAATTGTCCGGAGGACAGAAGCGGCGGGTGGCCATTGCAGGGGTGGTTGCCATGAAGCCGGAAGTGCTGATCTTAGATGAGCCCACTGCCGGTTTGGATCCAAAAGGGCGTGATGAAATATTGAACCGCTTGAAGATGCTGCATGAACAGAAAGGCATTACCATCATTTTGGTGTCCCATAGCATGGAGGATGTGGCCAAGTATGCCTCCCGACTCATCGTCATGGACAAGGGGCAAGTGCAGTTGGACGGCACGCCCAGAGAAGTGTTCCGCTGTTATAGGCAGTTGGAACAAATGGGATTGGCAGCACCGCAGGTGACTTATATCGCCCATGCTCTACGGGAAAAAGGATTTGATATGGATGCAGGCATTACTACGGTGGCAGAAGCAAAACAGGAGATTCTGCGGCTGTTTGGGTATGGAGCATTGCCGGAGGAGACCCACTGATGCAAATGCAGAAACCCGATGTCAGTGTACTATTTTTGATGGAAAAAAGGTAGTCAGCACAGCCCAGACTGGTGTAACATAGAACAGAAAAGCATGCAGTTACAAACTGCAGAGAGGCAGAAATAGAAAGAAGAATGGAACCATGATACGAGATATTACCATTGGCCAGTATTATGCGGTGGATTCTCCCATTCACCGTCTGGATCCCAGAGTGAAACTTTCAGGAACCCTACTTTACATTGTAGGGCTGTTTTTGGTGAAAGGATTTGTAGGTTATTTGTTTGGGGCGTTGTTTCTGACAGGCGTCATTCGCCTGTCCAAAGTTCCCTTTCGATACATGGTCAGAGGGTTAAAAGCCATTGTCCTGTTGCTGCTCGTCAGTGTCTCCTTTAACATTTTTTTGACCAAAGGAACACCGATCGTTCAGTTTACCAAAAATATTGCCATCACATGGGAAGGTCTGTCTCTGGCAGCACGGATGGCAACCCGTCTGGTGTTGCTCATCATCAGTTCCACCATTATGACCCTGACCACTACTCCCAATGATCTGACAGATGGTCTGGAAAAAGGACTGGGTTTTTTGAAGGTGGTCAGAAAATGTCCATATTTCACTGGGCTTTTCGTTCACGCTTGGCGCGGATCAGCGTTGCCTTGCTAATGCCTGTAATATGAGTAACATCCTTGTAACTTTTCGTTTCAAGTAACTTCAGGGCGTATGCAAGCTGTTCAGCATCATACTTTCTGGGTCTACCTTCAACGAATCGTTCACCTTTTGCGGCGGCATTTGCTTTCGCGATTGCTTTGCCCTCTTGTGTTCTCTCAACAATCATGTCACGTTCAAATT
>ONWL01000293.1 GCA_900321525.1 uncultured Eubacteriales bacterium | reverse complement strand
ACAAAAAAGAAAATAGAAAAAGATGTCCCTTTTGAAAAGAGGGTATCGAATATCATGAACATAACCATTGTTATGATGAAAAACATATATAAAAAGAGAGGTTACTGCTATGGCACAAGTACAAGTGAATTATTTTTCTGGTGCATTGATGCGTCAGATGACGTTTCAGGCCATCGTTCCGGTGGACAAGCTGACATTTATGGGTGAGGCGGCACGGAGGAAGAAACCGTTTCAAACCTTGTATTTATTGCATGGGATTTTTGGAAACTGTATGGATTGGATGACAGGCACTCGGATTGAGCGTTGGGCTCAGGATAAGAATTTGGTGGTGATTATGCCTTCTGGTGACAACAGCTTTTATGTAGATCATCCACACGATGGGGCCAGATACGGGGAGTTTATCGGCAAGGAACTGGTAGAGATCACCAGGAGTCTGTTTCCCTTATCTCATGACCGGGAGGATACGTATATCGGTGGTCTGTCCATGGGAGGATATGGTGCCATGCGCAATGGCTTGAAATATGCTGATACATTTGGATATATCATATCTTTATCTGGAAAATTGCTGTTTGATGACTTAGATCACCTTTCTGCTCATTCACCTGCACTCATAGGGAACAGAAGTTACTATGAGTCCTGTTTTGGGGATTTGGATCAGGTCATCGGCAGTGACAAAGACAACTGTGCTCTGATTGACAGACTGCTGGCAGAGAAAAAGCCTGTTCCCAGGATTTTTATGGCAATCGGCACAGAAGATTTTCTGTTGGAAAGCAATCGTACCTATCATCAGTTTCTGATAGAGCGGGGGGTAGAGGTGGACTATCACGAAGAACCAGGAGACCATGAGTGGGATTTCTGGGACAGATGGATTGAGCGGGCTTTGAACTGGCTGCCGTTAGAAGGTCGCTGGAAGGGAGTCAGCAGTGGCAATGTACAGCCAGCGAAAGATTGAAGAATGGGTGTAGTATTGTGGTTTCGTAATTTCCTAAAGGGAGGTCATGGGAAAGGAGAATAGATGGATATGAGAGAAAGTTTGATTGGAAAGCCATTAGAAGGTTTTGGCGCATATTGCCGGAAAGCAGCAGCAGAGGGAGCGGTGTTATTAAAGAATGAACAGCAGACACTGCCATTGCAGCCAGGAGAGAAAGTATCTGTATTTGGCAGATGCCAGTTGGAGTATTATCGCAGTGGGACCGGTTCTGGTGGTGCGGTTAATGTGGAATACAGCAGCAATCTGTTAGACGGTCTGGCGCAGTATCCACAGGTAGAGGTGAATCCGGAACTGGTGCAGATCTATCAGGACTGGCTGAAAGAACATCCATTTGACAATGGCGGCGGTGGCTGGGCAGCAGAGCCGTGACACCAGAAGGAGATGCCCATCACAGATGCCATTGCAGAGAAGGCAGCAGCTTTTTCCAAAAAGGCAATTCTGGTACTGGGACGTACTGCCGGTGAGGACAAGGACAATGCGGATGCAGAAGGCAGTTATCGTCTGACAAGGGAAGAACTGGCTATAATAAAGAAGATTACAGAGTATTTTTCACAGGTGATTGTGGTGTTAAATGTATCCAATGTGATTGATATGAGCTGGGTGGAAGATCCGTTATATGGGGGGCATATTACCTCTGTGATTTATGTATGGGCAGGCGGCATGGAAGGAGGCAATGGCGCAGCAGATGTACTGTGTGGTGGCGTGACACCTTCTGGTAAGCTGGCAGATACCATTATTTATCATATTATGGACAATCCCGCAGCGGTACATTTTGGCGGTCAGTTCAGTAATACGTACGTAGAAGACATTTATGTAGGTTACCGCTATTTTGAAACCTTTCATCCGGAGCAGGTACAATATCCTTTTGGGTTTGGCTTGTCTTATACTACGTTTGGGCTGTCAGAGTACAATCTGTCAGTGACGGGTCAGGGCAGGGATACAGTTTTGACTGTGACGGTGAAAGTGACGAACACCGGTGATACTTATGCTGGCAAGGAAGTGGTGCAGATTTACAGTCATGCGCCCCAGGGAACACTGGGTAAGCCAACAAAAGAATTGATTGGATTTTCCAAGACAAAAGAACTGGCACCTGGGGAAAGTGAGGTGCTGACTGTTTCCGTTCCGATATCCAGACTGGCTTCTTATGATGACGGCGGATCTACCGGTCACAAATCCTGCTATGTATTAGAGGCTGGTGTGTATGAAATTTTAGTGGGAAACAGTGTACGCAAGACCTGGACAGTGGGTGTCTGGGAATTGACGGATTTGATGGTTGTGGAGAAATTACAAGAAGCG
>ONWL01000217.1 GCA_900321525.1 uncultured Eubacteriales bacterium | reverse complement strand
AATTATCAAATAAATACAAAGAAATTTCACAAAAATGTAATTGACGTTCTGAGAAAAAAATAGTAAGGTTGTTATGTTGGGGTATTCTGCATTTTCAGGCAGAAATCTGTAACATTTGGGGACGTTTCAAAGGGAACGGCGAAAAACAGGATACGAATGGAGAGAGGCGTATATGAAGCGTTTGGAGATTGCAGCATTGCTGCTGGCAATGACATTGGCAGCAGGGGGCTGTGGCAAGACCATAGAGCAGGGGCAGATCGAGACGTCTGTGGTTCCAAACCGGAGGAAACCATGCCGGAAGTGCGTGTGATTGATCCCTATGCTTTTATGGATAATACAGCACTGACGGATGTGGTCATTCCGGACAGTGTAGAGGAAATCGGTGCCTATGCATTTGGGGACTGTACCAGTCTGAAATCTGTGGAGATTCCAGATAGTGTAACCCAGTTAGGCGTGGAACTGTTTTATGAGTGTGGGGCATTGTCATCGGTTCGTCTGCCGGATCACAAGGATGCATTGTCCGAGGGCATGTTTGAAGCGTGCTATTCTTTGCGGGAAGTAGACATTCCAGAGTACATTACAGAGATTGGCAGTCTGGCATTTGCCTATGATACATTTACCACCATTAACTGTCAGGCGGAAGAAAGACCGGAAGGCTGGGCAGAGGACTGGTTTGGCACGGAAGAGGATGAGAACACCGGTACAGTCAACTGGGGCGTGGAAAAGGAATCGTGAACTTGTGGGTAACAGAAAAACAAGGCAGGAAGGTGTAACTTTTGGAAATTTTGCATATGATAAGTGCATATGAAAAGGAGGAACGATATGAAGAAAAACAAGATCAGAGCATTGGCGCTGGTGTTATCCGGTGCCATGTTGTTTGGAGGATGCGGCATTTGGGAGAAGTATAAGCAGTTAGGCGATATGGAGGCAAAATTATCTTCTTTAGAAGCGGAAAATGCCGGTGCAGAATCCGCTTCTGCTACCACAGCAGATCCGGGTGTCCATGATAGTTACGGACAGGGAACAGAGGAAGAGGCAGAGTCGTCTGCGGAAGCATCCATAGAAGAGACAGTAGTCACCGAAGAGCAGGCAGCTGTGCAGAAACAGTTTGATGCGGTGTGTGATGAATTTCTCACCAAAAGTTTGCAGGGAGCAGGAATCAATGTGCATGATCTGGCAGAACATCCGGAAGAGTATGGCGTGACCATTACGGATTATGTGCTGTATGACCATTCTGAAGATGAAGATGACATAGAAGACGATACCATTACCTGGTTTGCAGACCAGATCAAGGATTTTGCGGTGGAAGATCTGACCATGCAGCAGCAGATTTTGTACGATAAGGTGATGTATGAAAAGGAGATCAATGACAAGTATGGGGACGTAACTGTCTTTGATACCCAGTTGTCTACCAATAAAGGACTGCTCAACAATCTGTCCATTTTGTTCTATGAATACCGTTTCTTAGAGGAGAAGGATGTAGAGGAGTATTTGAAGTATTTGCAGGATGTACCGGCAAGTCTGGATGATCTGGTGCAATGGGCACAGGAGTCTATTGACGATGGCTATGCTCCCACAGATGATATGCTGCAAACCAATATTGATGTGCTGGAGCAGCTTTGTGAGAAGGACAACAATCCGCTGTTAGACGGTTTTGTAGAGAAGTTAGAGGCCTCCGGTTTGTTTGACGCAGACCAGATCGAGGCATATCAGAAGGAAAATGACCAGATCGTAGAAGAAACATTGGTGCCTGCGTTCCAGAAGACTAAAGAAGTACTGGAAGGCTGGGTTGGCAAGATGCCCGAATTGAAGGGGCTGTGCCAGTATGAAGGCGGAGATGAGTATTACGATTATCTGGTAGAAATGTACACTGGTACCGGTATGAATGCAGAAGAATTGAATGCATATTTGGAAGAAAGTATGGATGATTATACAGAAGCCATGTATTCTGTTTTGTACAGTGATATGTCAGTGTTGAACAGTTATCTCAATGATGATTATGATTTCCCTTATGAGGATCCACAGAAAATTTTAGAGGAGCTGGCTTCCCATGCAGCAGAAGAATTTCCGGATATGGCAGATCCGGGGGCAACGGTGTCCTATCTGCCAAAAGTAATGGAAATTGACGGTGTGCTGGCATATTATGTGACACCACAGATTGATGTGGATGCCACCAATGTGGTCAGATTAAATGGCTCTGCATTGAATCAGATGTCTGGTTTGTATTCTACGCTGGGGCATGAATCTTATCCGGGACATTTGTTTGCTTATAACTATATCAAACAGCAGAATGCCCATCCTGCCAATCAAATTTTCAGCTATCTGGGTTATGGAGAAGGCTGGGCAGAGTTTGCCAGCAGCATTTCCATGAACTGGTGGGGATTAGATGAAAATCTGGTCAAGTTATTGCAGATTGATGAGCTCAGCGGACAGATTATGACCGGTATCATCGATACCGGTGTCAATGGTCTGGGTTGGGGCATTGATGAGATTGCAGATGTATTGGAAGAGTATTATGGAATGGACGCCACATCCAGTGAGACCAAAGAAGCGGCGCAGAGTTACTATGATTTTGTGACAGATACACCGGGTGTGATTTTGTCTTATTCCGCAGGGCATCTGCAGGTTATTGATCTGCGCAACAAGGTAAAGGAGGCCATGGGAAGTGCTTATACGCCAAAGGCATTTTATGAAGCGTTCTTAAATGTAGGAGAGACTCCATTCTACCTGACTGAGAAATATGTGATGAAACAGATTGAAAAATAATAGAACATGTGTGATGCCGCAGCGAGGAAATATACTGGGGCAGCTTACAACCGAAGCCGCACAGTTACAAAAGTATTACGACAGGAAAGAAAAGAGAAGAAGTTATGTCATTTGAATCAGAGATCATCAAACGTAGAACATTTGCGATTATATCCCATCCGGATGCAGGTAAGACCACATTGACAGAGAAGTTTCTGTTATACGGTGGTGCCATCAACCAGGCGGGTTCTGTCAAGGCCAGAAAAGCAGCAAAGCACGCCGTGTCCGACTGGATGGAGATTGAAAAACAGCGAGGTATTTCGGTGACTTCCTCCGTCATGCAGTTTTTTTATGACGGATATTGCATCAACATTCTGGATACGCCGGGACATCAGGATTTCTCTGAGGATACCTATCGAACCCTGATGGCGGCAGATTCTGCTGTCCTGGTCATTGCTGCGTCCAAGGGCGTGGAAGCACAGACGCGGCAGAGTCTTGCCAATATTAAAGCGATCCTGGACGAGGCGGGCTATGACGTGTCCGACGTCGTCAAGACGACGTAACGTCGTGTCGTTGTT
>ONWL01000218.1 GCA_900321525.1 uncultured Eubacteriales bacterium | reverse complement strand
ACTGCTCCAGACGCATATTTTTGCTGTCATTGGCAAAGGCAATGAGCGCATCCATTCTGTGGCGCAGATGCTCTGCATCCAGACGCGCTTCCTGCAGCCGTACCAGTACGGCACGCAGATCCAACGCTGTCTTAAAGGAATAGGTAAAGTCTGCAATGGCCACAAGAGAAATAAAATAAACCACTCTTTGCAGCAAAGGTTCCCTGATATCCGTGACCACTTCTGCCACTGGAGGATTCAGCACCTTGACCATCACGACCGTAAACACACCCCAGAGCAGGGTGGCCCCCAGCCAAATGTGTCCCTGAAAATTCAGAGGTTTGTTGCTGTAGTCCCAGTACCGCACCTTAAACAGCTTTTCCATGACCCCCCCTGTCACATATTCCAGCAAAGTGGCACCCACACATCCAGAGCAGAATACCAGCACCAGATTGTCCTGAAAAGGAATCGATGCCAGGATCATGACGATGGCGCCACTGCCATACAAAGGCAGCATCGGGCCTACCATAAATCCCCTGTTGACCCACTTGCGCTTACAGATGGATACATACAAAGATTCATACACCCAGCCTAAAAAAGAATACAAAAAAAACAGCATCAGCCATTGATACATATCATAAGGGTAACCCAGCTCCTGTGAAACTGTACTTATGGTATTTGCAACATTCATGTCATTGCCTCCTCACTTTCCCCCTTTACCTAGGTTCCAGTATACCACAAAATCCCCTCTAATCAAATAGCTGTCTGCTGCCTTTTTTTACCCCTTTTATGATCCGCCCTGCGGCAATGCCGATCAATGTACCGGTCACCAGTCCGGCTATGAGCAGTACCGGTGCATAATAAAAGATTGCACCGTTTTCCAACACAATAGCTGCCACCAACAGCTGTCCCACATTGTGGCTTACTCCACCGGCGATACTGACACCGATCATAGAAAAACCTTTGATTTTCTGCAATAATGCCATCAGCACGAAACTGAGCAATCCTCCTGCCAGGCTGTACACAATGGACATGCCATTTCCAAACAAATATCCCACCAATACAATGCGGAGAACGGAAATGAGCAGCACCTCTCCGGGTTTTAGCAGATACAATCCGATGACGACGATCAGATTGGCAAGTCCTAACTTCATGCCCGGTACACCAAAGGAAATGGGAAGCAATGCTTCTACATAACTGAATATCATGGCCAGTGCCACCAGCATAGCATATAGCGGTACTTTTTTATACATCTTTCTTCAACTCCTTTCGCCACCGTGTCTGACATTCGCTCATCTGTGTCTGTCGGCACGCACAGTTGTCGATCCAACCCTTCATTTCACTACCACATCAGGCACCTGCTCATCTGTGGATTCTTCCCCACCTACCACCTCTGCCACTACCTTGTGAGGCAGGCAGACGATGGTCTGGTGATTGTGCCGGATACTGGACTGCTGCCTGCAATAGCCATCGGGACAGTCCGCTTCTGCCATCACTGCTTTCCCATCCCGAATCTGTAACAGATTATGCCCCAGTTCAGTGTCGATCACGATGTCCTGTGGTTCCAAAAGGGAATAGACACCATACACTTCCCCATTTACCGTGACCCTGACCGCTGCTCCTTCTTTGGCACCGACCATCTGCCGCCACAAAAACAATCCACCTGCCAACAGGAGCACCAGCACAATCAGTATGATATCCTTCTTTTTCATATCATTCCGACTCCCATCTATCCATCCTTTGTCCGGTTTTTCAGACACCTGCCAGTTTCATCAATGCAAATAGTATGATTGCACGGATCAGGGTAAACAGCAATTCATTTCCTTTTACTTCCTTTACGCCGCAACGTACATTGCCCTTTGGACAGGTATCGATACACTTTTGGCACTGGAAGCAGTGTCCAGATGGATGAAAACTGCCTCTCTCCGGCAGTTCCAGATCTGCCGGGCACATTCTGGTACAGGCAATGCAACCCTTGAGACAGTTCTGTCTGTCCCGAAACAGGGCATACAAGGGCAGAATGGGCAGCAGAGAAAAGACCGCTCCCATAGGGCAGAGCACTTTACAGAAGAACCGCTCCTCCACAAACATGCCTGCAAAAATCAAAATAAGAAGGATGAGTCCCGGTATGTAAGCAGCCAGGCGAAGATTTCCCGACCGCAGCATGGAAAACACATCCCAGGGGCTCCATCCGCTGGTCTTTCCATAGAAACCTGTGAAGCACAAAATCACAATCAATGCCAATACAGCATACTTCACATAGGACAGCCACTTCATCAGCTGCCGATCCGGCTTCCAGGGTTTTTTCTTTCCTGCCTTTTTGTTGATCCACAGATACAGGGCATGAAGCCAGTCTCCCACACTGCCAAATGCACAGGCAAACCCACAGAAGAACCTGCCAAATACAATGGTGTACAGACAGATGGCAGCCAACGCCGTGACAAAAGCAGTCATAGAAACGGCTTCACCCGTACCGATTCTTGTAAAAATATATTTCACACCGGAAAACGCAGTGGTAAAAATAGAAGGCATCATCACAAAGAAGAAAATCTGTATGATGGTTCTGGTCCATGCATGTATCTGCTTCCACTGCTTTTTGGATGGATTTTTCCAGTCAAACTTTTCTTTCTTCATTTAATTCACCGCCTTTTCCAGTGCCTGTTGTACTGCATGTTTGATACCCGTAGAGCTAAAAGTGGCACCACTGATGGTATCCACATCGGCAGACTGGGCAGACAGAATTGCCGGTATGATATCCACTGCCATGGTCAGATAGGCCGTATCTTCATTGTCCGCAGACTGGATGGTGATGTCTGTGATTTCCCTGTCACTGACAGTCACCGCAACCTTCACCAGTCCGCCAAATCCTTGTGCTTCTCCGGTATAGGTTCCGGCTGTATACAAGGTGTCTTCCTGATTTTCCTCCGTATCCTCATCTTTCCGGGCTGACGTGGACGCTGCTGCAAACAATGCGGCATTTTCTTTCAACCATTCATTTTCTTCCATCACATTCTCCAGCTTCAGATTGGCACTGTCTAACTCTGCCTGCAAACGCAGCACCTCCTCTGCCTGCGCTCTGGAAGACAAAATCAGATTGTATCCTGCGATCAAGCCTACGATCAATATCACATTGACCCATTTCATCAAAAATTGTTTCATCTCAATCCTCTTTTCACACGTTCCTCTGGTTTATCGATCTGTGGCTGCCTGTTCCAATGCGCTCTGACACGCTTTTATGATTGCCTTGGAAGAGCAAGTGGCTCTGGATACGGTGTCGATGCCTTCCAATGTACCTTTCTCTGTGATCTGTGTCACCAATCCTGCCAGCTTAGAAGTGCCATTT
>ONWL01000219.1 GCA_900321525.1 uncultured Eubacteriales bacterium | reverse complement strand
GTGAGATCTGCACGTTTTATTGTTACGTTAGGACACTTTTTACACTTTTTCTGCGCCTGCCGCAACATTCCATCAGAAAAATCTGTTGCAATCAGTGTTTTACATTTTGGTGCAATCCATTTGCTGATTGCACCTGTGCCGCAAGCACATTCTAATACAATGTCTTCCGGTTCTATTTCCTCTGCCACTCTTTTTCCAAGTGCCTGATACACCTTGCCATTATATATTGCTTCAAAAAAATCATAGAACCCAGATACTTTGTTCCAAAACATAGCGCTTTTCTCCTATTTTCCTAATAGACATTTGCAAAACTCTCTTGAATTGGCAAAATATGAAAATCCATGCAAATGATCACCCATGCAATCCTCTTGACTGTCGATCCATATCTTCCACCACGATATCATAGATTTCCCCCAGAGAAGCACAATATTCCAACACCTTCCACGGCTCATTGGTATGGAAATGAATCTTGATCAGTTCTTCATCGCCTACCGCCAACAGGCAATCTCCTTTGAAATGCTCCGTGATATAATCATTGATTTCATCCTCATCCAGATTTTCTCCTTCAATCAGTAACTGTGTATCATATCTAAATTCTAACATATCTTATTCGCCTTTCAGATTCATGCTTCATAATTTTAGTAACTATTCAATATCCTCAAAGTTACGGGCAAAATCCACTCCAAATCAACTCTGCCGATGGGATTTTGCCTGCAAAATCTTCGCGGAATAGTGGCTCCCAAATAATTACTAATTTCCTAGTTTTTTCAAGTGACTTTACACAATCTATCTCTATTTTACCAGAAATTTTAAAGAAATCAATCAAATATGCCTCCTGCTTTTTATTTCTCCAAATAAATTTTTAATAAAAGGCATACGATGTCATAGTTTCGCAATTGCCTAAAATTCAAAAACAGCACCAGATGTTTCACTGGTGCCGCCTTTCATACAAATTTTCTTTTAAATCTCGTACTTTTGCTTATAATCATCCAATACTTTTTTATATTTACTGCTTTTCAAATCCAGTTCTTGTGAATTTTCAGCATGCATTTGATAACTGTCTGCATGTACCTCCATCACAGACTTAATAATTTTGGCACAACGAGTGGAAATCTGCTCCATATGATTCAGCAATTCACTAAAACGGGTTCCCTGCTGTAACGTACAGGTACCCGACTGAAGCCGCTCTACATGCTGCAACTCTGCCTGATTGCAAAGCTTATGTATCACCACATTCAATACTGCGATATCTGCCTCCACATGCTGCTCATCCTGAATAAACGCCTTAACGGTACGATTCAGCAACTCTGTCACTGCAGATTTGATCACATCCAGTGCTTTATTGGCCTCATCAGAGAACACAATATTTTCGTTTTCATCCCTTTTTGCAATATATGCAATATTCATGGCATAGTCCGTAATCCGCTCAAAATCCGACAGCGTATGCATGTATTTAAATACATCTGCATTCTCTTCTTTCTTTAACTCTCCTCTGGAAAGCCGCATCAGATACGTGCCGATTCGATTCTCATACTGATCCGCCAGCGCCTCATACTGGGTCACCTGATCCATCTGCTCCTCAGAATATTGATTCAATAGATCAAATCCTATCTGCACACTCTTTTCTGCCGCCTGCGCCATATCATAGATGGCATTGCGGGTTTCCGAAATCGCAAGGGGTGGATATGGAAGGAATCGTTCCTCCAAAGGGATCGGTTCTATCTTCTGTGTTGCTGCTTGTGGCTTGTCTTTGATGATAAAACAGGTCAGTTTGTCAACCAAACCAATAAAAGGACACAACACCACTACATTGGCAAGTCGGAACAATGTATTGACCATGGCAATGGAAAATGCATTCATCGTTCGTCCCATAAACGGAAATGAGAATACCAGATTCAACAGGTAAAACACACTATCGCAGATTACTACTCCAAGGACAGATGCCAAAAGGTACACAAATGCTGTCCGTTTTCCTTCTGTACCTGCGGCAAGCGCAGACAACAATACCGGAAATGCTGCTCCAATGGAGATACCCAGCAAAATAGGAAGCGCAGTTGCAAAATCAATGGCCCCCGTAGCAGTCAACGCCTGCAGAATACCGACTGCAGCCGAAGCACTCTGCAGCACGCAGGCAAACAGCACACCTGCCAGAATACCAAATACCGGATTAGCAAACATTGTCAAAATGCCCACAAATGCTTGGCTTTCAGACAATGGTGCCACAGAAGCACTCATGGTATTGATACCCACCATCAGAACCACAAAACCCAACATGATACTGCCTGCATTGGTATACCGTTTCGAAAAGGTTCGGAACAAAATCCCCACAAATGCAATCACACCTGTAATCGTTGTCGTGGAAAACAGTGCCGTCCAGCTGCCACTGCCCTGTATTTCTGACATGGCGATGACCCATCCGGTAATACTGGTTCCCAGAATAGAACCAAGAATGATTCCAATCGACTGACGAAACTTCATCATTCCTGAGTTTACAAAACCTACTGTCATCACAGAAGTCGCTGATGATGACTGAATAATAGCCGTCACACCTGTTCCCAAAAGGATTCCACGAATTGGCGTACTGGTTAGTTTCGCCAGAAGGAGCTCCAGTCGATTACCTGCCACTCTCTTCAATCCGTCACCCATCAGTGACATACCAAACATGAACAGAGCTATACCACAAAACAGGCTAAATAAGTTTGAAATATCCATGCCGGGTGATCCCCCTTATCCCACATATTCTTCTTATATTTGTGATCATCTATCCAAGATACAATTGATGTATCGGCTGATGATTGCTTTGTCTGTATTCAAGCACAACATAATCTGTCAAAAACAATGCCTGAACCGACAAGATTAGACTATCACAGATTCTTTCCGGTGTCAATACCCGAACTCACAAACCACAAAGCCAAGCTGTCAGTGGTTCATGTATTCGTTTTTTAAAAAAATTCACAACTAATCCAGTACATAGTTCCGCAATGATAGTTCCTTCCCTTGTACCCACTATCCGAACTGGAAAGAAAATCAAGGATAGTATCATGGCCAGTATCACACAGCTGACATCAAATCCAATCTTCACATTTCCAAAAATCAGATTCGTTTTGTCTGCAATGGCTTTTACAAAGGCTTCACCGGAATTCATCACTACATTGGCAATGACAGAAAGGGAAATACCAAATCCCAAAATACCTGTTCCAAGAAATACCAGCAAAATCCGGACCATGTATCCGTCATTAGGCACAAATCCAGCAATCCACACTCCAAAATCTGTAAACCATCCAAACAATACCGACAAGGGGATCTGTAACAGC
>ONWL01000224.1 GCA_900321525.1 uncultured Eubacteriales bacterium | reverse complement strand
TTGTTTTGGATAATCGTTGCAATGCCTCTTTTGTAAAACTATCAAAATGCAAAAGTACCATTTTTCTCTTGAATAGTGAAAGAATTTCGAAGCGAGAACTTATATTTCACATTTTTTAGGTTTTTATGTATTTGCGTAACAGTTCCGTCCCCGCATTGTCCCAATCAAGTCTTTCACCAAAAAGCGGTTTCTGAAGCGTTACACATCGGTTCATTAACGTCCGTGATATTTTCTCTGGCTTTCCTCATACTTTGGTTCACTGGTCAGCATAATCCCCAAACGTTTGAAGATCTGTTCATCCACAGAAGACAGCAGCACAGTAGAATGTGCCTGGCACCCTTTCAACTTCGTCAGCTGACGCATGGCCAGACGGGCATCCTCTCTATGGGCTGCCGTGGAGGACAATGCAATCAATACCTCATCTGTATGAAGACGTGGATTTTTGCTTCCCAGATAGTCTGTTTTCAAACATTGGATTGGCTCGATGGCGTCCGGTGCAATCAATTTCTGATCCGGATCAATCTGTGCCAGTTCTTTCAATGCATTTAACAGCGCTGCTGATGCTGCGCCTAACAGATCACTGGTCTTTCCTGTCACAATGGTTCCATCCTCTAATTCGATGGCCATGGCCGGGTGCCCCCCTGTCTGCTCCTCCTGCTTCAATGCAGCAGCTACTACTTTCCGATCTTCCGTAGAAATACCTGCCTGTTTTAACAGCAATTTCAGCTTATACAGATTGTCTCTGGTGGTACCATTTCGCTTCTGGTCACACAGACATTTATAATATCTGCGAATGATCTCCTGTCTGGAGGCCTCACAGCAGACTGCATCATCACTGATACAATTGCCTGCCATATTCACGCCCATATCCGTAGGAGACTTGTATGGACTCTCCCCTGCGATCAGTTCAAACATGGCATTGAGCACCGGAAATATTTCTACATCACGGTTATAATTGACCGTAGTCTCTCCATATGCTTCTAAATGAAACGGATCAATCATATTCACATCATCCAGATCAGAAGTAGCAGCCTCATATGCCAGATTCACCGGATGCTGCAATGGCAGATTCCAGATGGGGAATGTCTCAAACTTGGCATAACCGGCCTGTACCCCTCTCTTATGCTCATGGTACAACTGGGACAGACAAGTTGCCATCTTGCCGCTGCCTGGTCCCGGCGCAGTGATGACCACCAGTGGACGTTCCGTTTCAATATAGTCATTCTGTCCATATCCCTCATCACTGACAATGCGCTCTACATCACTAGGATATCCCGGAATGATGTAATGACGGTAAGATTTGATGCCAGCCTCCTCTAATTGCTTCTGGAAGCGAACGGCAGAAACCTGTCCGGCAAATTTCGTCAGACAGACACTTCCCACAAACAATCCTACTCCCTGAAATGCATCAATAAGCCGCATCACATCTGCATCATAAGTGATTCCATAGTCTCCACGAATCTTATTCTCTTCAATGTCCTCCGCACTGATGACAATGACGATCTCCGCCTGATCTTTCAACTGCAGCAACATACGCAGTTTGGAATCCGGCAAAAAGCCCGGCAATACTCTGGATGCATGGTAGTCATCAAATAATTTTCCGCCAAACTCCAGATACAGCTTATTTCCAAACTGGGCAATCCGCTCTCTGATATGAGCTGACTGCATATTCAAATATTTCTCATTATCAAATCCGATCTTCATATCTGTATTTCACTCCGCTTCCTTTGTCATGGATTTGTTTCCTGTTCTCATGATCTCCCTCATGATCGCTGAATCCTTTTTTCTGTCACTGTCTGTTTCCCATGTGTCTGTGATCACTCTTTGCCATTCCAGCAGTAAGTACACAGATGTTCCGGATTGATGCCCACAGATTCCAACATATCATCCAGTCTGTGATACCGGAGAGAAGTAAAGTTCAGTTTCTCGCAAATACGATCTACCATCTTCTGATACTTGTCGGAATCCGGATTTGCATATTCTTCCAGCACCTCCGGTTCTGTCACTTCTCTGCCTTCCAGCTCATTGATGACCACTCTGGCGATCAACTCCATCTCAGACTTGGATCTGGAGAAATTCAGATACTTACAGCCAAATAACAATGGCGGACACGCAGGACGAATGTGTACTTCTTTTGCACCACTTTCATATAAAAATTCCGTGGTTTCCCGCAGCTGGGTTCCTCTGACGATAGAATCGTCAATGAGCAGCAGTCTCTTATCCTTAATCAAATCATGTACTGGCAGCAGCTTCATATGGGCAATCAGATCACGCTTGGTCTGGATGGTGGGCATAAAAGAACGAGGCCAGGTAGGGGTATATTTGATAAACGGTCTGGAAAATGGAATGCCTGACTCATTGGCATATCCCACTGCATGAGCAGTACCGGAATCCGGCACGCCTGCCACTACATCCGCTTCAATATTATCTCTTCTTGCCAGCAGTTTCCCACAATTATAACGCATCTCTTCTACGTTAACCCCTTCATAGCTTGCTGCCGGATAGCCGTAATATACCCATAAAAATGTACATACTTTCTTCTGAGCCCCAGGTGCCACCAGTGTCTTCACACCATCTGCCGTGATCACAGCAATCTCACCAGGTCCTAACTCACGATCATCTTCATATCCCAGATTCAGATATGAAAAACTCTCAAAACAGGCGCATCTGGCATCCTGTTTCTTTCCCAACACAATCGGCGTACGTCCCATTTTATCTCTTGCCGCATAAATTCCCATAGGGTTTAAAAGCAGTAAAGACAGAGAACCATCAATGGTTTCTAATGCATATTGAATTCCATCAATGAGATTTTCCTTCTGGTTGATCAGTGCTGCCACCAACTCGGTAGGATTGATTTCCCCATTGCTCATTTCAAAGAAATGGGTAGAACCCTGCAAAATCTCATCTACGATCTGATCAATATTATTGATCTTACTTACCGTAGTGATAGCAAAGCTTCCATGATGGGAACGCACGAAAATCGGCTGTGCCTCAAAGTCTGAAATACTGCCAATTCCCATCGTTCCTTCCAAATACTCCAGCTCTTTCTCAAATTTTGTACGAAAAGGGGAATTCTCGATACTGTGAATGGCCTTGCGGAACCCATGCTCACCATACACTGCCATACCGGCCCTTCTCGTTCCCAGATGGGAATGATAGTCTGTACCAAAAAACAGATCAAATGTACAACTTTCCTTTGATGCTACTCCAAAAA
>ONWL01000225.1 GCA_900321525.1 uncultured Eubacteriales bacterium | reverse complement strand
GTCTGCATCTGCAAAGCCTTTTCCTGCCATAATAATGCGCCGATATACTTCATCTTCCGGATTCATGAAATGCACATCACAGGTAGCACAGACCGGCTTGTTGAACTGCTCTCCCAGATCGCAGATCCGCCGATTCATATCTTCAATATCCTGTTCCGATTGAATGGCCGGAATGTCTTCCTTTTCAATCATAAACCGGTTATTGCCGTTTGGCTGAATTTCCAGATAATCATAGAAATTCACAATCTTGGAAATTTCTGCATCTGACTCTCCACGTAATAGTGCCTGATACAATTCTCCCGCTTCGCAGGCAGAACCTAAAATCAACCCTTCCCGATATTCCATCAGCTTGCTTCTGGGAATCTTGGGTCTGCGCTGGAAATAAGTCACATGGGACATGGAAATCAGGCGATACAAATTGACACGTCCCGTTTCATTTTTTGCCAGAATGATGATGTGGTAAGAGGGCAGCTTTCGAATGGCATCGTCATCTAGCTTACACATCTGATCCATATCCGACAGTGTCCCTACTCCCTTCTTTTCCAGCATCTCACACAGCTTGATGAAAATCTCTCCGCAACATTCCGCATCATCTACTGCACGATGGTGATGATCCAGAGAAATGTTTAGATTTTTGGCAACGTTATCCAGCTTATATTTGTTCAGCTTTGGCATCAGGGCTCTTGCCATGGCCACCGTATCAATGTAGGTAGGCTCATAGTCCTGCCCCAATACTTCCTTTGCATTGTAGCTGATAAAACCGGTATCAAAGTCTGCATTGTGTGCCACCAACACCGCATCCTTGCAAAATTCCAGAAATTGCGGCAATACCACAGAAATATCCGGACTGTCCACCACCATATCATCGGAAATACCGGTCAGTTTCTCAATGTGAAAGGGAATGGGCTCTCCCGGGTTCACAAATTCACCAAACCGGTCAATGATCTTTCCATCCCGAATCTTCACCGCACCGATCTCAATGATATGGTTATACATAGGACTGAATCCTGTGGTCTCAATGTCAAACGCCACAAAAGTATGAGACAAATCCTGCCCCTGGTCATTTGTGACCATATATTTCATATCATCTACCAAATAACCCTCTACGCCGTAGATGATTTTAAAAGACTCATCTTTTCGATCCACTGCATGAAAAGCTTCCGGAAACGCATAGGCACAGCCATGGTCGGTAATGGCCATGGCCGGATGGCCCCATGCCTTTGCCTGTTTCACCAAAGCAGAAGCATCCGAAAGTCCGTCCATTTCACTGGCCTTGGTGTGACAGTGCAATTCCACACGCTTCTTTGGTGCATTGTCCACACGCTTGATCACAGTGTTCACACTCTTTTTGATGCCGCTGATGGACATCAAACCCAGTTCTCTGTCGAATTTATCTTCCTGACACACCCCTTTTACCGTATAAAATTCACCTGCTTTAAAATCCTTTAACATCTCGTCTACAAACTCAGAATCAATGAATAGCTTTCCATTGATGGTATCGGTGAAATCCGTAATGGAAAAGATGACGATGAATTTCTGCCCGTTGCGCAGTTCTCTCTTTTCCAAAGACAAGATCCTGCCCCGTACAATGACTTCTCCAAAGCCTTCCTGCAGCTCTGAAATGGAAATGGATTCCCCTTCAAAATCACGACCATACACCACGTCTGGATTTTCGGAACGCTTGTATCCTCTGGTAAAGGAACCGCCCTTTCCTTTGCCCTTACCCCAGTCTTTCTTTGCACCCTTTTTGAAGTCCTGTCTCGGCTCCTTCCTGTCGCTTTTCTCGTTCTGAGAAGGAGTTTTCTCCTTTACCGGAACCGAAGATCCAAATGCCCCATGAGACTTTCCTGACACAGCCGTTCCAGTCTGCGCCACAGATGACCCCGCTTCCCAGGGGGGCAGTTCTGCTGGCTGACCGGCGCTGGCTGGCTCTGGCAAAGCTTCATATGCCGACTGTTCCTGGGGTTGCATGGGCTGCGCCAGCTGACGCTGACGGAGATAAGCGGCCTCCCGCTCTTCCCGTTCCTTGGCCTGCTTTTCCATATCTCTTGGCACATATTGCATTTCCACATTGGTGGAAAACCCGCACCGTTCTGTAAAAATCTTTTGCAGATGGTGACCGATTTCTGGCCCATTGTGTCTGCCCAGCCAGGAATCTTCTATTCCCACCTGTAACAGTTCTTCTCCTTTGAACTCCCAGCTTGCCTGCCGCAGCAAACTGTAAGAAACTGCACTGACCTGCTTGACTTCCAGAAGGATGCTGTCTTTGTAACGCTCCAACAGATTCTGAGGCGTATACTGAGAAGACAGATGAAACCGCTCCATCAGCTGTACCCGGATTCCATCCGCCCCCCACAACTGTCTGCCCATCTGTGTTTCGATTCGATACACCAGATCCTTTTCAATAAGGCGGGGTGAATGAATGTAAACCCGTATGGCACTCTTGTCTCTGGTATAATTGATATGGGAAACCGTCACCAGATTCAGCAATTCTCTGGTGGTGTCATCAAAATCCAGTTTTGGAAATGTATCAAAAAATTTCTTTTCCAACGATGCTCATCTTCCTTTTTGCCCCTTATGGGCATATGATCATAACTACAGGGAAACCGTCTCCGTACCATTCCCCCAGTTCTTCAATTCTTCGTACAATACATGTAACAGCTGATCTTCCGGTACCTTTTTGATGATCTCCCCTTTTTTGATGAGAAGTCCTACGCCATCCCCGCCGGCAATGCCCAGATCGGCTTCTTTTGCTTCTCCTGGTCCGTTCACCACGCAGCCCATCACAGCCACCTTTAGATTCAGATGATCAAAACCGGAAACCATCGTCTCCACACGGTTTGCCAAACCAATTAGATCTATCTTGGTACGTCCACAGGTAGGGCAGGATACGATCTCGATGCCTCCCTTACGCAGTCCCAACGTACGCAGAATCAGCTTGGCTGATTTAATTTCTTCTACCGGGTCACCCGTCAGAGACACCCGAATGGTATCACCGATTCCCTGGCTTAAAATCAATCCCAGTCCAATGGAAGATTTGATATTACCGGAAATCAGAGTACCAGCCTCGGTAATGCCCACATGCAGTGGATATGGACACTGGGGTGCCAGCAATTCGTGTGCCTTTACACACATCATCACATCTGAGGATTTGATGCTGACCGACCCCTACACGAATGGGCACCTGATATGCCTTTGCCTTTTCCACCACTGCCTGCACATGTGCTTCCGAACCAATATTGCCCGGATTAATGCGAATTTTATCTGCCCCATTTTCAATGGCAGCAATGGCCATCTGGTAGTCAAAATGAATATCTGCCACTAACGGAATATGAATCTGTTTTTTGATTTTCCCCACAGCCTCTGCTGCCTGTGCATTTGGCACCGTACAGCGAATGATCTCACAGCCTGCTTCCTCCAACTGTAAAATCTGCTGTATGGTAGCTTCCACATCCTCTGTTTTGGTATTGGTCATAGATTGAATCAGAATGGGATTTCCCCCACCAATCACTCTATTCCCAATCCTCACTACTTTTGTATGCTCCCGATACATATCTGGCATCCTCCTATATTCCACAGCAATATCCTCATGCAAAAACACAACATTGTTGCTTCACTTTCATTTTTGCAGCCAATCTGCCACTGTAACGTTCTTGTATGCAAATATCACTCTACAACACATTTTTGATATCATTAAACAACACTGCCACCATCAGAATCATCAGCAGGACAAAGCCTACAAATGTGACAATGGCTTCTTTTTCTTTTGCCACTGGCTTCCCTCGTACTGCCTCAATAAAACAAAACAGCAGCCTGCCGCCGTCCAGTCCCGGAATGGGCAGCAGATTCATCACACCCAGGTTGGCACTGATCATACCCAGAAAATTGGCCATGGTCAAAAACATGGTCATGAACTTGGTATAGTTAGACTCATCCTGTGTCACTTCCTGCACATCATCTACCAGTGTATCCACTGTAGTGGCAATTCCCACAGGACCTGAGAAATTGTTAAGGGAAAAACCGGACGTAACCATCTGGCCTAAGGATCTCACCACTACTTTTACTGTAAATTCCACTTCCCGGAATCCATAGACAAGTACTTCCAGTCCTTTTGCCTCATAATACTGTCCGCCATATACACCGATCAGATATCCATTGTCTTCCTCGCTCCATTTGGGCTGAATGGTTGTG
>ONWL01000316.1 GCA_900321525.1 uncultured Eubacteriales bacterium | reverse complement strand
TTTCTTCAATGAGACGATATAATTCTTCCATTTTGGTTATCCTTTCCTTCTACAATATACTTATTTTTCATTTACTAATTTCCCAGTCATATGTTCCATGCGAATGGCGATCATCTGCACCCGATGGGCATCCCGCTGCATTTCTGCCTCCACTTCTTCTACTGTGGGATAATATTTCAATGCCAGCTTTCGCAGCTTTTCATTGGCAAGCTCTGTATCAGACACCAGTTCCGCACGTCCCATGACCACCACACTGGTCACATTCCATGCCCAATCCCCTTCCTTTTGAAAACCCCTGTTCCAAGTGGTAAAACATACTTTGTCACAGCGTTTGATGGCATCCATCTTATGTCCTTCCCTGGCCGCATGAAAATAAATTTTCTTCTCTTCTGCATCATAATAAAAATCCATGGGAATGGCATAAGGATATCCTTCGTCTCCTATGACAGACAAAACACCCCGTTTCTCTGTTTTCAATATGTCCACACATTCCTCTTGTGAAACTTCCTGTTTGAACCTTCGCATTTTCCGAAACATCATCTTACTCCTTTCGTTATCTATATCGTCTAGACAATTGCCTATTTATATTGTCTTCTCCTGCCACTCAGTTTCCTTAAACCCCACCAGCACAAACTCTTCCCCGATCAGCAACGGACGTTTCACCAACATCCCGTCGGATGCCAGCAACTCATACTGTTCCTGCTCACTCATCTGGGGCAACTTGTCCTTCAGGTTCAGTTCCCTGTACAACAGTCCGCTGGTATTGAAAAACTTCTTCAAGGGCAGACCGCTTCTATCATGCCACGCCTTCAGTTCCTCTATAGTAGGATTCTGTTCCTTGATATGTCTGTCCTCATAGGAAATTCCATTTGCGTCTAACCATTTCTTTGCCTTCTGGCATGTGGAACATTTTGGATAGTGTAAAAATAACATGTCATTTTCCTCCTTTATTTACACCCAGAAAAAGGTCGGAGTCCCGGTTGTATTTCCTGATGAACGCCGATCACTTTCTCCATATAAATCATATCATACCATTGATTGAATTTGTAACCGCATTTCTCAAACCGCCCTGCTACTCTGTAGCCCATATGGGCATGGAATTCTGCACTGTTTTTTGTCAAATAAGCGTCCTCTTTTTCCGGATATCCGATACAGGCATATAGGTTCAAGATTCCCATCTCTTTTAAATCCTGTTCCAGTGCTTCATACAATCTTCTTCCCAAACCGCATTTTCTCACATCCGGTGCCACATAAATTGTAGTCTCTGCAGCCCACTGATAGGCGGCTCTGGGATGAAAAGGTCCTGCATATGCATATCCCAGAATGACATCATTCTGTAAAAGGACCAGATACGGATAGTTCTGTAATATATGTTTCATTCTTTCCTGAAATTCTGTCAATGTGGGTACTTCATACTCAAAACTAATTGCAGTTTTTTCCACGTAATATCCATAAATTTCTAACAACCTCTGCGCGTCTTCTAAACATGCTGTTCTGATTGTAATGGAATCCATTTTTTCTCCTTTTTTGAACCTATTTTTCATCCAAGCGTTTTCACAAAACGAATCTGTTCTTTTTCCAAATCGTATTCCAGATGTCTGTAAAAATCATGGGCAGCCGTTCTCGAAATACCTGAGTTCAATCGCATCATCTTGATCTCCTGCTCTGCACCCGATATATGATAGCAGCAATCCACGATGTTGGAAGAATTTTCAGAAACACTCTGGATGCCCGAACAGTAAAAACTGGCACGATGTAAAATTGATTTAAGTGATCCAATGCGTATTTTGCAACCTTTCGAACATCTTTTCCACCAAAATTGAATTTGATATTTGCCGTTTTTTCAAAATTGGTTCTGACAGGTCCCGGACAAAGAATGCTGATTCTGACCTTTGATTTTTTCTGTTTGTTTCTTTATCTAATAATTGAACTAATATTTCTTTAAATACATTTACAAAACGTTCTGCTGTGTCCTGACTAATAATATCATCATGATTCAAACTAACAAGAAAACCATCATCTAAATCATTAACCACACACAACAAATCAGAAACACACCTTGCCTCATCACTAAATACAATTTCATCAGAATATGCAGTGCCTTGATATTGGTGTCGATCATCTGCATTTCCTTGTCCAGAGAAGTTTCGGTAAATGTTCCGAAGTCTCCAAATCCGGCATTGTTGATCAGCAAGTCCACATCTGGATATGCTTCATGGAGACGAACGCAGTTCTCTGTGACGCTGAGGTCTGTGGAGACAGTCATCACTTGGAGTGTAGCATTTGCTGACAATTCTTTCTTCAGTTGTTCTAACTGTTGTGTGTTCCTGCCTACCAACACCAGCTGTTCGCAATTGGAAGCCAGAATCCTTGCCATTTCCCGTCCTATGCCGGAGGACGCACCTGTGATCAATACTTTCATAAATTCATTCCTCTCTGCTTTATCTTGATTTATATTTCTGACATCAAATTCGCCATATTTTCCATAAACAGCATTGATATTATTAGATAAAATCGTCCAATCATTGTATTTGTAATAAGTTTTATGAGATAGCATAAATACTGCCATTCCAATTAATAAAATAAATTTTAACAAAAGCAATACTTTTTTAGTATTTCTTTTTTCTTGTTTCTTTTTGGATTTCATAATCGTTACTGTACAAACAATAACCCCAGTAAATAATATAAGTACCACCAAAATTTCAATAATATGAATATACCAAGGATTCATTTTTCGTTCTCCTGTGAATCCGAAGTTATCGTGTCATCCGGCTTCTGACCATCATGTGCTTTCCACGCACACTCCGTGATCTGCATATCCGTAAACACCGCTGTAAATGATGAATCTTCTGGTGAACAGGCATAGATTCCAAATCGGATGTTTTCGCCTCCCTCTGACATATGACAGATTCGCATCTGCTTCCAGTAAACGCCATCTTCCGAGCACTCGATGCAATAATCATCCTCTCTCCTACTCAGACGATACCACATGGATTTTACATCTGCCGAAATTTCCGTGGTAGCCCAATCAGAATAGCCGTGATTGGTCACCACACTACCGAGATGCTGAAATTCCTCATTCTCATATTCGATGGAAGCTTTCAACCAGTTTTCGCTATCAAGGTACATGACGATACCACACTGGTCAAAACGATGACAACTTTTTTCAAATGAGGTTTTTACAATAAAACTAAAATATTTTTCCTCCGTTTCCATTTGCAATACCGGCGCATTATCGTTGCAGAAATGGTAATATGTT
>ONWL01000228.1 GCA_900321525.1 uncultured Eubacteriales bacterium | reverse complement strand
CTTGTCTGGCAGACAGCGGTTTGGTGCGGTCTGATTATCTGGTGATTATTGCGGGGGCATTGGTGATTCTTGTGGTGTCTATACTCCAGGAGAGAAGCGGCAGACAGTTGCGGGATGTATTGGAACAGAAATCATTGTGGATTCAATGGTCGGTATATTTGCTGTTGATATTTGCAGTGTTGATTTTTGGAGCATATGGTCCCGGTTCTAATCCGGCAGATTTTGTATATATGCAGTTTTAAAGGAAGGGGATAGGGATGAAACGAAAAAATGGAAGACGATTTTTAGGATTTGCATTGCTTACGATTCTGCTGTTCCTGTTTGCTTCCAGTGCACTTAGATTGAACGATGTAAAGGATACGATGCATATTCAGGGATTTTTCAAGGAACCCAAAGATACGATTGATGTAATTGCAATTGGGGCAAGTGAGATATACACCAGTCTCAATTCTCCTCTGGCATGGGAAGAATATGGTTTTACCAGCTACTCTGTGTCCTTTGCAGGGGCACCTGGTTCTCTGTATAAGGCCATGTTGAAAGAGGCTTTGAACAGACAAAATCCAGAAGTGGTTGTTATTGAAATCAATGGCTTTTTAAATGGGGATAAATATTTAGAGAAAGATGCGAAAAAACATACCTGGTTTGACAATGTGCCTTGGTCTTCTGTAAAATGGGAGTCCATGCAGGAACTGATTTCCAAAGATAAAATGGCAGAGTATCTGGTAGATTTTATCAAATATCATGATAATTGGAGACATCCACTGAAATGTGGAAAAAACTTCTATTGGAAGGTGCGTCTTGCATTGAAGGGAATCAGTGATGTGAAGTGTTTTGGTACCACGACGTTATATCGGGGAGATGTGGCATTTAAAGATTTTACACCGAAATATACAGAAAAGACAGAAGCGGTCTTGGTGGATTTGCTGGAATACTGTAAGGAACAGGGGCTGGAGCAGGTGTTGTTCCTGCGAACACCCCATTGTATTAATAACAAAACACTGGAGGTATATGACCGGATCGAGGAACTTGTGACATCTTATGGATATGATTTTCTGAATTTGGAGAGTTCTTTCGAGGAAGTGGGACTTGACCCGGCAGTGGACTTTTATAATAAAGAGCATATGAATACTTATGGAATGGAGAAGATGACAGAGTATCTGGGGGGATGGATTACTACCCATTATGAACTGCCTCAGACCCATTCGGATCAGCTGACCCGGTATTGGGATAAGTGTGCAGAAAAGATGCATGTACTTTTGGAAAAGAGTAAAGTAGACTTAGACAATGGCAAGAAAGTAGATTATTACGAAATATCAGGAATTTAGCAAAAAGAAGAACCCGGCGAAAGAAGAAAATGGCTTTCCCGGGTTTTTTGATTAGATAGAAAAGTCCTATCATGTAACAGAAAATTTCTGTCACCAAAAAAGCAAGACCCGCAGGATGGGACTTTGCGGGTTCAGAAAAAGTTGCATATGCAAACTCGCTGGTTACTAGAATTCTGTGTAAGCAGAATCTTTTCTAATGGATATAAACTTATAAAGGAAAGAAAATAAGATTTCTGCATAAAAACGATTTTGTTTTGGGATTAAAAAGTAAATTTGGTGAATCTTACAATAGAAAAGGATTTCGAAATAGAAAAAATTATGATATATCTATAAATAAAATGCCAGAAAAACGATTTTTATTTGAAAAAAGGATAAAAAAGACTTAACAAAGATGAAAAAAATAGTGTATAATGACCATGAAGTCATCGAGCGGAGAAAACAATTGATGACGAATGTCTGTTGCAAGAGTGCAACAGAACAGATGGTAACAAAAAGTTGGATTGGGAGTTAAATTGGATAAGGTTTCTTCCAGATCTGGCTTTTTATTTTCCGAATTTCGAAAACGGTTTATGAGGACGTCCACCAAAGAGAAACTGGAAAAGAAAACTGTTGCCAGGATGGTATTGTAAACGGATATATAGTTAGGAGGAGCCTATGAATTTGAAAGGAATTGGTAGAAAGTCCAGAACGGCAGTGAGTTTGATTCTGGCAATGGTACTGGTTGTCAGCATGATTGCAAGTGGCAAAGTGACCAATGCAAAGGCAGCCACAACAATCACATCTATGGGATATTATTCTGCAAATGATGGTCCAATCATCAATGCAGGGGTAACTGGAGGTGCGGGTTTCTGCTATCCAATCTTCAATGGAGATTCCTCTATTAAGTATGAGCAGGTTGCGGATGATCTGAAAGCATATGTCAAGACTTTCAGTGACAATGATTGGGTGGACATTGACAATAATGCAGCCAGTGGTTGGATTTATGACAGCAACTTTGGTCAGTTCTGGGACGGTCCTGGTGGTTACTGGTTTACAGTAGACGAGACCATTCAGGTGCGTTTGCAGTCCAAATCTAATCCAAGTGTATATTTAGATTATACCATCAACTATTCTGAACCGGTGAGAAACAGCTACGTGATTTCCGCAGATGGTTCTACTACATTGACAGCTGGTGATACCGGTGCCATCGGTTTGATTCTGCCCTATATCGATGGCGGTCGTCCGGTGAAATCTGAACTGGACAATTTTGTATATGAGTTAAAAGTAAACGGCCAGTGGGTGGCTATGAATGAGTTTACGGTAACAGGATTCACCTATCAGGCAAATGGTTATAAGAAGAATAGTGCGGCAAACCAGTGGGGCTACTGGGTAGATGGCATCTATGGACTATGGTTCCAGCCGATTCAGGAAGATATGTCCTTCCGTGTAGGATATCCATTGGATGGTGAAAAGGGTGGCGATATTGGTAACAATTATGTAGAATACACCTTTATCGGAAACCCGGATGCACCTCGTCCGGATCCGGCAGATTATGAAGATATTGAGATTGGTACAGTAGACAATTACGATCTGGATGGCTGGAATCTGATCTGGAATGATGAGTTTGACGGCAATGCGCTGGATACTTCCAAGTGAACCAACCAGACTGGTTATTATCTGAATGATGATCCCACCACATGGGGCTGGGGTAACAATGAATTAGAGTATTATACGGACAGCACCAAAAATACATTTGTAAGCGATGGAAAGCTGACATTAAAATTGATGGACGAGCCGACTACTTTTGATATTGATCCAGACAGAGTGGCCCCCTATTCTTCTGGTAAGGTGATTTCCCAGAACAAGTTCAGCTT
>ONWL01000229.1 GCA_900321525.1 uncultured Eubacteriales bacterium | reverse complement strand
ATCTAGATATATCAAATATTTAGAGAGCATCGTGGAAGGTAGTTTTGCCGGCAAGCGGATTGGCTTAGACTGTGCCAATGGAAGCGCATCTGCCATTGCAAGCAGCATCTTTGAGGCACAGGGCGCAAAAGTGACGATCATTCACAATTCTCCCAATGGCCTAAACATTAATACGGACTGTGGTTCTACCCACATCGAAAGCCTGCAGAAGCTGGTGAAGGAACAGAAGTTAGATGTGGGGTTTGCCTATGATGGTGATGCAGACCGGTGTCTGTGCGTGGATGAGTACGGCAATGTGATTGACGGAGACCAGATCCTGTACATCTATGGGGCGTATTTAAAGGAGAAGGGTCGCCTGACCAACAATGCGGTGGTGACCACCGTCATGTCCAATCTGGGTTTATACAAGGCTTTTGATGCGCTGAACATCGGCTATGAGAAGACCGCAGTGGGCGACAAGTATGTGTATGAAAATATGGTGCAGAACGGCCATATCATTGGCGGAGAGCAATCCGGTCACATCATCTTCAGCGAGTATGCCAATACAGGAGACGGGATCCTGACCTCTTTGCAGATGATGAATGTAATGTTGGAATGCGGCAAGTCACTGGCACAACTGGCAGAGCCGCTGACCATTTACCCGCAGGTGTTAAAGAATGTTCGTGTGACGGATAAAAAGACGGCCCAGGCAGATCCGGATGTGCAGGCAGCCGTACAGGCAGCAGAAGAAGCACTGGGAGATGACGGACGGATTCTGGTGCGGGAGAGCGGGACAGAGCCGCTGGTGCGGGTGATGGCAGAAGCAAAGACCATTGCCTTGTGTGAACAGTATGTAGACGGGATCATCCATGTGATCGCGGAAAAAGGATATCAGATCGAACAATAGGAGGGGCTTATGTGTGGCATTGTAGGATATGTAGGAGAACAGCAGGCAGCACCGATTTTGCTGGATGGACTGGCAAAGTTAGAATACAGAGGGTATGACTCTGCCGGACTGTCTGTATACAATGGAAAAGAGTTACAGATCGTCAAGGCAAAGGGACGGCTGCAGGTATTAAGAGAACTGACCGCAGACGGTTCCCAGATCAATGGAACCATCGGCATCGGTCACACCAGATGGGCGACACATGGAGAACCATCCATTGCCAATTCTCATCCCCATTTCAATGAAAATAAGAGCATTGCAGTGGTGCACAATGGCATCATTGAGAATTATCAGATTTTAAGAGAGCGTCTGGAACGGAGAGGGTATACTTTTATCTCCCAGACCGATACAGAGGTATTGGTACACCTGCTTACCGATTATTACAAGGGCGACCCGTTGGAAGCCATTGCCAAAATGCTCACCAGAGTAGAGGGCTCCTATGCGCTGGGAATTATGTTCAAAGAGCATCCGGATGTGTTGTACGCAGTCCGCAAGGACAGTCCGCTGATTGTGGGCATTTCTCCGGAAGGCAACTATATTGCTTCTGATGTGCCTGCTATTTTGAAACATACCAGAACGGTGTATTACATTGACAATCAGGAGATTGTAGCGTTAAAGAAGGATTCTGCATCCTTTTATAATATCGACTTAGAGGAGCAGACCAAGGAACTGGTGACCGTAGATTGGGATATGGAAGCCGCAGAAAAAGGCGGCTATGAGCACTTTATGTTGAAGGAGATCTATGAGCAGCCCAAGGCAGTACGGGATACCATCAGTCCCAGAATCCGTGACGGGAAGATCCTGCTGGACGAACTGGAGATGATGGAAGAAGAGATCAGGTCTCTCCGGAAGATTTACATCATTGCCTGTGGTTCCGCTTACCATGTGGGCTTTACTGGCAAGTACGTCATCGAGCAGCTGGCACGGATTCCGGTGGAAGTGGATCTGGCAAGTGAGTTCCGCTACCGCAATCCGATCATTGAGCCGGATTCTCTGGCCATTATCGTCAGTCAGTCCGGAGAGACGGCAGACTCTCTGGCGGCGCTCCGTGAATTAAAGGCACAGGGGGTACCGGTGTTGGGTATTGTCAACGTAGTGGGCAGTTCCATCGCCAGAGAAGCAGATAAGGTACTGTATACCTGGGCAGGACCGGAGATTGCAGTGGCCACTACAAAGGCGTACAGCACCCAGCTGGCCGCATTGTATCTTCTTGCCATCCACTTCGGTCAGGTAAGAGGTCAGATCGATGAGCAGACTTACGGGGAGATGATTACAGAGCTCCAGAGTCTGCCGGATAAGATTATGACACTTTTGGGAGACAAGGAGCGGATCCAGTGGTTTGCCAGCAAGTTTGCAGGCAGTCATGATATCTTCTTCATCGGCAGAGGGGTAGACTATGCCACCTCACTGGAAGGCTCCCTGAAATTAAAGGAGATTTCTTATATTCACTCCGAGGCATATGCGGCAGGAGAATTGAAGCATGGCACCATCTCCCTGATCGAAAAGGGCATTCTGGTGGTAGGCATTGCCACCCAGCCGGATCTGTACGAGAAGATGGTCAGCAACATGGTAGAGGTAAAGTCCAGAGGAGCATATGTGATGGGGCTGACCACAGCAGGCAATTATGCCATGGAGGACACGGCGAACTTTACGGTTTATGTGCCAAAGACCCTTCCGTGTTTTACCACTTCTCTGGCAGTGATCCCGTTACAGCTTCTTGCCTACTATGTCTCTCTGGCAAAAGGACTGGATGTGGATAAGCCGAGAAACCTGGCAAAGTCTGTGACGGTAGAGTAATGTGAGCAGCTTGTCGGGGCACATCTTTTACGAAGACAGCATTCTTCTGCCTGGTCTTTTCTAAAAATCAGGCAGAAAATGGAAATGAGGCATACCATGAACGAAGTGAAGAAAGAAGGCATGCTGTCGGTCATCATTCCTTCTTACAATGAGGAACTGAATATTTTGAATACCACCAGAACGGTAGCTCGTATTCTGGATGCACAACAGATTGTATTTGAACTGATTTTTGTAGATGACGGTTCCAAAGACCAGACTTATGAGAAAATCAAAGAAGCTAAGAAAGAAGAATGCCGTGTCAGAGGCATCCATTTCAGTCGCAATTTTGGAAAAGAATCCTGCATCTTTGCAGGGCTGGCAGAAGCACAGGGAGCCTGTGCGGTGGTGATGGACTGTGATCTGCAGCATCCTCCGGAAG
>ONWL01000230.1 GCA_900321525.1 uncultured Eubacteriales bacterium | reverse complement strand
AAACACTATGACATGATCATTGTTGGGGCAGGTCCTGCCGGACATTCTGCTGCAATTGAGGCGGCAAAATGTGGCATGAAAGTGGTAGTTTATGATGAAAATGCAAAACCCGGTGGACAGCTGTTTAAGCAGATTCATAAATTTTTTGGCTCAAAGGAGCATTATGCGAAGATTCGTGGCTTTCAAATTGGAGAAAAACTGTTGGCAGAAGCTTCTGATCTGGGAGTAGAGGTTGTGTTAGATGCCATTGTCATCGGTATTTTCCCGGAAAAAGAGGTCACAGTAAAAATAGGGGAACATGTAACCCATGCAAAGGGAGATACCATTTTGATTGCCACAGGTGCAAGCGAAAATATGGTCACATTTCCAGGGTGGACCCTTCCTGGTGTCATCGGTGCCGGTGCAGCCCAGACCATGATGAACCTTCATGGTGTGCTTCCCGGACAGCGTGTGCTGATGCTGGGAACCGGAAATGTGGGGCTGGTGGTCAGTTTCCAGCTGATGCAGGCAGGATGTGAGGTAGTGGCACTTGCCGATGCGGCACCTCGTGTAGGCGGTTACGGGGTACATGCATCCAAAGTGGCAAGATGCGGTGTTCCGTTTTATCTGTCTCATACCATTGTTTCCGCTGAGGGAGAAGACCATGTGACGGGTGTGACCATCGGGCAGGTGGATGGCAACTGGCAGATCATAGAAGGCAGTGAAAAGCACTTCGATGTGGATACCATTTGTCTGGCAGTGGGACTCTCTCCTATGTCCAAGCTTTGTGACATGGCTGGTTGTGACATGGAAGACAATCCTGCAAAAGCGGGATTTGTACCGGTGGTAGATGAGTATGGAGAGACTTCTGTTTCCGGCATTTATGCGGCCGGAGACGTGTCTGGAATTGAAGAAGCTTCCAGTGCCATGATTGAAGGAAGGATTGCAGGCATAGCCGCTGCAGTCAAGCTGGGGTATTTGTCAGAGGCAGAAGGAACAGCGGAAATTGAAAAGCAGAAGGCAGCCCTTGGCGGATTGCGGCAGGGAATGTTTGCACCGGGAATGAGAGGAAAGCAGATCACAGAAACAGAAGAAGGAATTGCCATTTCTCAAAATCTGTTGCAGTATGGCTTTGTTTCTGATGAGGAAGTGGAGCGTTTTCCAGGGGTGACACACAGCAGTGGCGTTCATCCTGTGATGGAGTGTACACAGAATATTCCCTGTAACCCTTGTCAGGATGCCTGTAAAAATCACTGTATCAAAATTGGAAGCCATATTACATCCCTTCCGTCTGTTGATCCGGAGGCAAAATGTACAGGATGTGGTATGTGTGTGGCGGCATGTTCCGGTCAGGCCATCTTCCTGGTAAGAGAAGATTGTGGAGATGGAACGGCAGAAATTACTCTTCCATATGAGTTTCTTCCACTTCCACAAAAGGGGGAAAAGGGAACCGCTCTGAGTCGAAAAGGAGAGGCAGTATGTGAAGCAGAAGTGGTAGGGGTGAGAACGGCAAAGGCATTTGACCATACCAATCTGTTGACTATGAAAGTGCCAAAGGAATATGCTATGAAAGCAAGATTTTTCAGGAAAGGAGAACCGGCATGAATGACAGAAACAGAGAATTGAAGCCCTTTGTGGAAGCTCCGGATGATGATATGATTATCTGCCGTTGTGAGGAAATTACAAAGGGAGAAATCCGCAGGGCAGTCCACGATGGCATGTTTACATTGACGGAAATACGCCGTTATCTTCGCACAGGAATGGGTCTATGTCAGGGACAGACATGTACAAAGCTGGTGAAAAGCATTGTGGCAAGAGAATTGGGTGTGAAACCAAATGCCCTTGGGTCGGCAACAGGAAGAGCCCCTATGCGACCCATTGAAATGCAGATTCTTGCAAAGGATAAGGGGGAGTGAACATGAAGGCAGATGTCATTATTGTAGGCGGTGGAATTATGGGGTGTGCGGCAGCATATAACCTTGCCCAAAATGGTGTATCCGTCATCGTTCTGGAAGGCAGTGAAAATATTGGAAATGGTGGTTCGGTGAGAAATGGCGGTGGTGTACGACAGTCCGGACGGGATCCAAGAGAACTTCCTCTCGTGATGTATGCCATCAAACATATATGGCCCAATCTTTCCGATATGCTGGATACAAATGTGGAGTATCACCAGCAGGGAAATCTTCGTCTGGGCGGTACAGAACAAAATCGAAAGATTCTGGAAGGCTTGACAGAACGGGCGGTCAAATGCGGACTGGATGTGCGGATGATTTCCGGTGATGAAGCAAGAGAAATCAATCCCTATCTGTCTGACGCAGTGACTTGTGCCAGTTGGTGTCCTACAGATGGTCATGCAAATCCACTGATGGCTACCATGGGATATTATAAGATGGCACGCCGCCTGGGGGCACACTTCATCAGTGATGAAAAAATCGTATCCCTTCGGAAAATCAAAGGAAAGGTTTGCCAGGCAATCAGTGCATCCGGCAATGTGTATGAAGGAGATCAGATCATTCTGGCGGCAGGCTATGAAAGTCGTTTTCTTGCTTCCACAGTAGGGGTAGATGTTCCTATGCAGCCTGTTTTGCTGGAAACCTTGGTCACAGAGGCGGTTGCGCCTATGTTCTGGCAGATGCTTGGAACGGCAGATGCAGATTTTTACGGCCACCAGACCGATCATGGTTCCTTTGTGTTTGGATTGAATTCCGGTCTGGAGCCTTTTGCAAAACCAGGCAAGCCCGTATCGTCCAGCATCGCGGCTTCCGCAGCATGCAGAGGCATTATGCGGTATTTCCCATCCCTTGCAGAAATCAAAGTGGTCCGCAGCTGGGCAGGGTGGATTGACATTTGTGCCGATCATGTGCCGGTGATCAGTAAGGTGGAAGAAGCACCAGGATTGATTCTTGCCTGTGGCTTTAGCGGACATGGGTTTGGCATTTCTCCTGCCGTGGGACTTGTGCTTGCCCAGTTGGCCACGGGGCAGGAAACCGCGGTGGATTTGTTCCCGCTGCGATATGGCAGATGGGCATAAGGAACGGAAATGGATTGATGTGTGTTCTGTTGTGTTTAAAGAATTTCGCAATCATCTAAAATAGATTAAAAGAGGAAGGAAAAAACGATGAAATTATCTAGAATTGAAATTATTACAGGTATTTCC
>ONWL01000232.1 GCA_900321525.1 uncultured Eubacteriales bacterium | reverse complement strand
GGAAGATTCATTTTGATGAGCTTGACCAAGGAGGAAACAAGGATGTCTTTACAAGTAGCAGAGAGGGTATCATCTCAGACGACCCTACTTTTGAATTGTTCCTAAAAGAATTAGATCAATTATTCCGTCAAATCATAGATCAATGGGATGATTTTAGAAGAAAACAGACAGCAATACAGAATTCATCTGCTTTCTGTGATTGGAGAGATCGAGGGGCATGAATGCCTTGGTTCCGGTGTAAAATCTACAAAATATGAACATGTACTTCCGCAATTGGCCGCATTGGAAGATAGTCAGGAGATGGATGGACTGCTGATGCTGCTGAATACGGTAGGAGGGGATATTGAAGCAGGACTTGCCATTGCAGAAATGATTGCGTCGTTGAGCGTACCCAGTGTATCTCTTGTATTAGGAGGCTGTCATTCCATTGGCGTACCGCTGGCAGTTAGTACAAATTATTCATTCATTGTGCCTTCCGGTGCCATGTTGATTCATCCGGTGCGCATGAACGGAATGATCATTGGTGCGCCGCAGACCTACGAGTATTTTACCAGACTGCAAAATCGAATTACCGGTTTTGTGGCTGCCCATTCCGGTGTCAGTCAGGAGCAGATGGAAAAAATGATGCTGGAAACCGGAGAGATGACAAAGGATCTGGGAACCATTCTGGTGGGAGAAGATGCAGTGCAAAGAGGATTGATCCATGAAACAGGCGGCATTCATGAAGCGTTGCAAAAATTATATGGGTTAATCGGGGGCAAAAAAGCTGCACAGAAAAAATAAGCAGAAAATATTTGACCTTTTTGTAGAATTGTATTATGATAATACACGGGATATGATTAAGTTTCAAAAACTGCAGTGTCATTTTCGGGATGCTGCAGTTTTTATGGATACCTCAATCTCCAAAAATGTTTACGAGGGAAGCAATAGAGGCATTGTATGGATCAGAAAAGAAAAAAAGAAATTTTCAAAGAAGTAATGAGTTATGTCGCTACGTTTGCAATTGCACTGGCGGTTGGTTTGTTTATCAATCGGTTTATTGTGGCAAGTATTAAGGTGCCTACAGGTTCTATGGAAAGTACCATTATGCCAGGTGATCGACTGTTTGGCAATCGTCTGGCATATGTTAATTCTTTGCCAGAGAGAGGAGACATTGTAGTGTTCGCCTGGCCGGATAATGAGGAAGAGATGTACATTAAGCGGATCATTGGATTACCTGGGGAAACCGTCAATATCATTGATGGAAAAGTGTACATAGATGATGCCACAGAACCTTTGGATGAGCCCTATCTGAACGAAACACCATATGGTACATATGGTCCTTATGAAGTACCGGAGGGACATTATTTTATGCTGGGAGACAATCGGAATCATTCTGCGGATTCCCGTGCATGGAATAACCCATATGTGGCGTTGGAAAAGATCCAGTCCAGGGCGATCTGCGTGTATTTTCCATCTCCGAGAATGTTGAAATAAGCAAGCAATGCACAGACATTTGAAGGTGTTCTGTGCGTTTGTTCTATGATTTGGAATTTATACAAAAAATTTAGAAAAAGCTTGACTTTCCGTGGGAGAAAGAGTATATTTAATGAGTGTGCCGCTCAATCAGGTTAGAAACATAGTAATATGTACCGATTTGGCGAGTAATGATTCAGAGGAGGTGCCATTATGTACGCAATTATTGCAACAGGTGGTAAGCAGTACAAAGTTTCCGAAGGCGATATCATTAGAGTAGAAAAGCTTGGTGTTGAGGCAGGTTCTGCTTATACATTCGAGGATGTTCTTGCAGTAAACAACGGTGAGTTAGTCGTTGGTACACCAACTGTAGCTGGTGCAACCGTATCCGCATCTGTTGTTGGGGATGTAAAGGGTGACAAGGTTATCGTTTACAAGTATAAGAGAAAGACTGGATATCACAAGAAGAACGGTCACAGACAGACTTATACTGAAGTAAAGATTGAAAAGATCAACGCTTAATTGCTATGATCACAGTCACAATTTATCAGGATTCCAAACAACAGAACTGTGGCTTTGAGATTGGGGGACATGCCGGATATGCGGAGAGCGGGTACGATATTATCTGTGCTTCGGTGTCTGCACTTTCCATTAATTGCATCAATTCCATCGAACAGTTTACGGAAGATGATTTTGAAACAGAATGTGAAGAAGAAACCGGATACCTCAAGCTTATGGTAAAGTCAGTCAGCGTGGAATCAAAGCTGCTTTTAGATTCTCTGGCACTGGGTTTGGTGCAGATAAAAGAGTCTTATGGCAGTCAATTTATTCAGATTAGATTCGAGGAGGTGTAACTATGTTAAGCATGAATCTTCAGTTATTCGCTCATAAAAAGGGTGTTGGTTCTACTAAGAACGGAAGAGATTCTGAGTCTAAGAGATTAGGCGCAAAGAGAGCAGATGGTCAGTTCGTAAAGGCTGGTAACATTCTTTACAGACAGCGTGGTACTCACATTCATCCAGGTGTGAATGTAGGACTGGGCGGCGATGATACATTATTTGCTAAGGTAGATGGTGTACTTCGTTTTGAAAGAAAGGGCAGAGATAAGAAGCAGGCTTCTGTATACCCTGTAGAGAAATAAGTATTGAAAATTCCTTATGGAGCGGCTTTAGAACACGGTTTTTAAAGCCGCTTTCTTTTTTCTAAATGGAATTTCTTTTTGAATATAGAGGAAAGGTATGGTAAAATATGTTTGCAGACAGAGCCAAAATATTTATCAAATCCGGCAAGGGCGGCGACGGACATGTCAGCTTCCGGAGAGAACTGTTTGTGCCGGATGGCGGTCCAGACGGCGGTGACGGCGGCCGTGGCGGTGACATTATATTCGAAGTGGACAAGGGTCTGAATACATTAGATGATTTTCGTCATGTGAGAAAATATGTTGCGGAAAACGGTGAAGAAGGCGGAAAGAGACGCTGTCATGGTGCAAATGGAAAAGATCTGGTGATCAAAGTGCCGGAAGGAACCGTAGTCTATGATGCAGAAAGCGGCAAGGTGATCACCGATATGTCCAGAGGCAATGATCGTGAAGTGATCTTGAAAGGTGGCAGAGGTGGCTTGGGCAATATGAATTTTGCCACTCCTACCATGCAGGCTCCT
>ONWL01000234.1 GCA_900321525.1 uncultured Eubacteriales bacterium | reverse complement strand
AAGAGTTCTGACCGCTTCACCGATCACCTCTTCAGGTTCGGGTTCCGCCGCTTTCATCTCGCTTAACAGTGTGACATCATCTTTTGAGATCCAGCCGACACTGTTGTTCCAGTCATAATCACGCACATCCTCGGAACTGTTGATGAACCAGAGCTCGCCGTCCACCACATAGTTTGTGCACTGGGTTTTGTAATAGGATCCATCTGAGGAAAGAACCGCGACCGGATATACCGGGAAGTACTGTCGGTTGCAGGATAACATGTCATAGGCAACCGGACCTCCTTTTGTCAAAGAGGCAGTCGCTTTGGAATTTGTGACGATGCCGATGTTGACCGCGTTGTGATCGGTCAGATTTCCGTTATAGCCGCAGGATTGTTTGTCAATCTTATAGGCAATGGCGGCGATCTCCATTCCCCAATAAACCGCCGAGGCATATTTGAGGTTGAAGCCGGCGCCTTTGTTGCCGACCATGGAGCCGTAATAGCGCCAGTCATTCATATCCAGGAAAGAGCTGGCTCTGCTTAAGAAAAATACCACATCACACACTTCGATAAACTCTTTCGTTCTCTGTGTTCTGGAAGGGATCGGGTCATTCAGTCCGGGGGTGTCTACAATCGAAATATCCTTAAACTCATCCCGATTCATATAAATAACCACAGATCGAACCAGCGGTGTATAGGTACCATTTTCTCCCACATAATCATTGAGAAACTGTAACAAATCCTGATATGTTTCAAATGTCTGATCCAGATTTCCCCTTTCCAGAATCTCCTGTACATGGATGCCTCTGTCTCTGGCCATGGTGACCAGTTCTCTGGCAGATTTGGTGATTTCATTCTTATCCCCTAACTGGGCATCCTCTTCAATGGCTTCCCACTCTGCTACAGAATAAAATTCAATCAAAATACGGTTTTGCTCTGCATATTCCATCTTGGTCAGTGTAGCCGTCTTAGGTGTGGCAGCCTTTGGAAGCACTTCCTGTCCATTGAATAACAATGTATTCAGAAAAGAAGACTTTCCTGCTTTCACTCTGCCAATGACACCAATATTCAGCTTCCGTCCCTCTCTTTGAAAGTCTGCAATCTTCATAGAGAAATTCTGATTGATCCGTCGAATGCTCTCCAATGTATCTTCTGATGCATAGGGTATCATCTGCTCTACTATCGCTTCTATCTTTTGATTCACCTGTTCATAATCATTTGTCATATCAACTCCTCCAAACTGCTGAACCTACGTTTGCCTGTGCCTGACAATCTGTAAATGTATTGTTCCGTTCCATTGCTCCAATGGCATTAATGATAAAATTATAAGTCCTGGTATTATCTCGTTTCAGTCCTCCGGTTATGCATTCATGGAATTCACAACTCTCTATACTGCCACCTTCGCAAAATATTGTATGCATGGATTGATAGTCTGCAGCAAGATGAACCAAAAAGGAGGAGTACCCTTCTCCCTCAGATGTACATGCCTTTATTTTACATTTTTTTATCTTAACATTCTTTACAAAAATAATTGCTCCATTTTCTATCCAGGAGGATCTGGTATTGTTACTTTTAACATTTAACGTACATTCTTTGAAATAGCACCCTTCTAATACTCCAGATTTCACTTTCAATAATACACTTTTTCCGCTGTAATTTTTCAAGCTGCATTGTTCAAATCTGCAATCCCGAATGCTTACTCCTGAGAAAGAAAATAACGCCTTTGGTTTCGTTCTTTTAGTACTACCGCTGCTCTCGCTTTCCGTATATACCTCACGATCTCTGCTGCATTGTAAAAAGGCGCATCGTTCCATTTTCACCTTTGTATGTTCCGCAACCACATATGCCACATTTTCGAACTTACACTCTATAAAGGTTACCTGTTCTTTTTGATAGTCATCAATCCACACTTCTGTATTTTGGAATGTCACACCACAAATCACGATATTGGTATCGTTCACCTGGGAAATCTCCTCCACAGATGTCACCACTCGTCCGGGTATGGGGTGGTGCAGATAGCAGGAAATGTCATTTAATGGAAAAGAGGCTGCATATCGGTATATTCTCCTCTCCTCTGCCTTTAAGATACAGTTCACCAATCCATATATACTTTGCAACTCTTTTTCTGTGGTATGAAAATAGGTATTGATTTCACAAAAGTAATCCAACTGTTTTTCACAAATGTCCCCCTGAAATGTAATCATCAGAAGAATGTCAAACAGCAACAACTTCTGTCCTCTTTTCCCCAGTCCATTTGCCAGTGTTTCAAACTCTTTTATGGAAATCAAATTGGCATCCCGCACCAGTTCTTCTAATGATCGCTCCGTCTGACAGGAACCCAATATTCTGGCAATGAAATAATACTGTTTGATCCTCTTTTCTGTCTGTTCCTCCCAGGAAACCACACTGGACAAAACAGCAGCATATTGATTTCGCAAATCTTCATCTAACTGACCCACATAATGAGACACAAATGCCGCCTGTCTGCCAAGCATCTGTAATTTTTCGAACGCAATGCCTGCCTGTGACCTCTCCTCACTTTCTGCTGCCAGTTCAGAAACCATTGCGTGGATTCTTTGCAGATCCAATTCCAGTTTTTGTAATTTGGTATTATAATTCAATGTTCCATTTCCCTTTCTTATTGTTTTTAGATAACTGCTTTGTCAGTTTAGTCTGCATCAAAGTATTTTTTGTTAAAGAATACACCATCACTACCAGTCCACGAATCCGTGCGCCATGAATCATGTGTTTCTATTTTTTCATTGTCATATCCCACTGCCTTTCCACTTAATGAAATATCATAATTAGTTGTACAGTTTTGTGATTTGCAATTATAAACATTTCCATTATATGCCCAAATTGTATAGTTTGAATAGGCACCAGTATCAATTTCTATTTTAATAAATGTACATTCTTTTATATTCGTATCTAACGATACGCAAAGACTTCCCCATCCGCTCCTACCGCTTTGAATTTGAATGTCTGTAAAGACCGATTTTTCAACTTTACTATCTTTCAATACAATCATTGGGTGCATTCTGTCAAAAAATGCAGAAAGATTTCGGAAAGTACATCCATGTATTATTGCATTTCTCACAATCATCCATTCTTCTGTTA
>ONWL01000235.1 GCA_900321525.1 uncultured Eubacteriales bacterium | reverse complement strand
AGAAAGACATTCCCGCAAGTAATCCCCCACATATGCCGCAAAAATATGCTCTACATGGTAATGTCCCGCATCAATCAAAAACAATCCCTGCTGCATGGCATCCAGACCCGTATGGTGGGAAATGTCTCCGGTAATCAGCGCATCCACCCCTGCCTGCAATGCTGCTTCAATCTGATCTTTGCCAGAACCAGGTGAGATGGCGATCCGCTGTACCTGTCTGCCCTGGGACAGACCATATACTGCCAATGCATCAATGGAAAACTGTTCTTTCACAAGGGCAATCAACGCCTCCGATGTAACAGGGGAAGGCAGTATGCCAATTCTGCCGATGCCTCCTATCACAGTTTTCCCCTCTGGATTCACATAAGTGACCGGCTCGTCCAACACACACAAATCCGTCATCTCCAATTTCTTTGCCGCCGCATACGCCATTCCATACTCTGCACAGTCAAAATTGGTATGCATGGCATAATAAGCAATATCTGCGCCTGCCAGTTTCAGCAGGCGCCTGCCGATCATAGTTTCCTCTGTCAGCCGATTGATCGGCCGAAACAGTAGGGGATGATGGCTGACAATCATATCCACTTTTTTCTCTACCCCATATGCCACCACTTCATCTGTCACATCCAGACAAAGCAACAGCCGTTTCACTTCTTTCTCTCTGCGCCCGCACAGCAACCCTACATTGTCCCAGGAACATGCCAGTTCTTCCGGTGCAAGCTGCTGCAACAGACCGATGATTGCACTGCTTTTCATGAATTCCTCCTCCGTTCTGATTCTAGTTTGTACGTGCTCTCCTTTTCCCACTTCCGGTGTGTTCATCTTTTTTCTCTCTCATACAGTTTTGTATACAACACCCGCACTTGTTCCAGTTCCGTCTCCACCTGCGCCAGTTTTTCCTTTGCCGCAGGATAACCAGTTCCCTGCAGCTGTGCCTGTAAATTGGTCAGCTTACGGATACAATCTGACAAATAGGCACCAAATACCGGCTCTGCCGTCTGCAAAATATGCCGTCCATACCGATATTCGGTTTCTGTATAGTTCGTTTCCTGTCCCGGTACCGCTTTCATCACCGTATAAAACTTCCCCTCATCCAGCACCATTTCTTCCCGGACAATGGCAAATCCATGTGCATGCAGATACCGGCGCACAGTATCGATCTCTGAATGAGGAGATAAGATCAACTCTGTGACCTGTGCCACTACATCTGCCCTTTCTTCCAATAGGCGTACCATCAATGGACCACCCATACCGGCAATCACAACGGATTGTGCTTCTCCCGGCCGCAACACAGAAAGTCCACTCCCCAGTCGTGTCTCTATCTGCCCCTGTAAACCAGCTTCTTTGATATGAAAACCGGCTCTTTCCAAAGGCCCTTTATTCACATCACAGGCATAGGCGTAGGGTACTTTTTTTTCCTGTAACAGATACACCGGCACATACCCGTGATCGGTTCCAATATCTGCCATCTTCTGTCCTTCTGACACAAAAGAAGCCACTAATTGTAATCGTTTTGATAATTGCATGTTTTTCTATCCTTATGTACGCAGACCCGGATCAGGCAGGTCTGCTAATTTTCCAAATAATCTCGTAATTTTCTGCTTCTGGCAGGATGTTTCAGCTTGCGCAGTGCCTTTGCTTCAATCTGACGGATGCGTTCTCTTGTCACATTGAACTCCCGTCCCACTTCTTCTAGTGTTCTGGCTCGTCCATCATCCAGTCCGAACCGCATCCGTAACACTTTCTCTTCCCGATCAGTCAAGGTCTGCAATGCTTCCTTAATCTGTTCACAAAGTACCTTATGGGTCACTTCCTCAGAAGGTACAGGCATATTGCTATCTGGGATGAAATCACCCAGATGAGAATCCTCCTCATCTCCAACAGGAGATTCCAGTGATACCGGATCCAGTGCAACCTTCATCACCTCTGCCACCTTTGCAGGGGAAATTCCCAGCCGCTGTGCCAACTCCTCAGTGGTGGGTTCTCTACCCATCTCCTGCACCATCTCTCTGGACACTCTGGTCAGCCGATTGATGCTTTCCACCATATGCACCGGAATCCGAATGGTTCGCGCCTGATCGGCAATGGCTCTGGTAATGGACTGGCGAATCCACCATGTGGCATAAGTACTGAATTTAAAGCCTTTGCGATAGTCATACTTTTCGATTGCCTTGATCAGTCCCAGATTGCCTTCCTGAATCAAATCTAACAGCAGCATGCCTCTGCCTACATACCGCTTGGCTACACTGACCACCAATCGCAGATTGGCCTCTGCCAGCTGCCGTTTGGCATCCTCGTCCCCTTCTTCAATCCGCTTTGCCAGTGCCAGTTCCTGTTCCAGAGACAGCAACGGAACCGTACCGATTTCCTTCAGATACATTCGCACCGGATCATCCGGTTGTAATCCTTCCATCTGCTGCAATTCCTGCAGGTCTGTTTCCTGCAACGCTGTTTCATCGGATTCTGCAAAAGATTCTGTCAATTCATCTGCCTCTTCCTTTGTCTGAAGGACATCCACATGATTCCACTCCAAAAAGTCCAGTATCCGGGCACAGCTTTCTTCATCCAATGGTAGTTCCTGAAAAAAATCCGTGATTTCCTGATATTCCAACACATCCTTTTTCTTTCGTGCCAATGCAAGAAGCTCCTGCATCCTCTGATCTAACTGTTTTTGCGCTTCACCCATAGTGTCCTTCCTTCCAAAGAGCAACTGTTTTACTCTGACTATATTCTTCCCTTAGTTTAGAGAAATATGCAGATTTTTTAAAGAAGACTGCGCCTGCATGATTTTTTGCAGTTCTTCCACACTTTGGGCATTTCTGCTTGCCACATCCAAGCTGTTTTTCTTCATCCGGCGTATGGTCTCCTGAAATGCACGTGTGCGTTCTTCTTCTGTCATAGTTTCTGCCAATTTGGTATGGAATACACGGGCTGCTTCCCGATATTCATTTTCATCGTTGATGAAATGGTTCAAAATTTCTCCAGGCTGTAAGTTTCCTGCTTCCAACTGTCCGTACAGCAACACTGCAATCTGGTGATACAATGGTTCTGTAAAATCATCCGGTGTGAGAAACTCTTTTA
>ONWL01000327.1 GCA_900321525.1 uncultured Eubacteriales bacterium | reverse complement strand
GCTGTTCCTCCGCCAGGCCGTACTGCTCCAGCAGCGCCTTGCAGGCGCAGATGTATGCTTCCTCTTGGGAGATGGCCTTCTCATCCGGCAGGCCCGCCGCCCAGGTATATGGGCCAACATCATCGTAAACCCGTTCAGGGATTTCGCCCATCTGCAAATACTTTTCATATTGCACTTCCAGCGTTTCCGCGTCGCTTGCCTCACGGACTTTTGTGCCCGCAGAAAGCATCTCCACCTGCTCCCACAGCGCGGCGAGCCGGACCCGATCCTCCTCCGTGATCTCAACGGTGTATGCGCCAGACTCCCAATACTTATCATACAACGGTTTCGCTTGCCCTATAGTATACATTCCCAGTACGGAAAGAAGCACCAGAATGATAGTAATACATTTTCTCATAATGTTCCTCTAACATCAAAAGTTTTAATCCCAAGTCTTTCTGCCATTCTGTGGCCACAGGTTAGCTGCAATTAAGAATGATAATTGCTATATGCATTATATCATATCTATACTGCTTGATCTATACATGTATAACATTTTTACATCTATCTAAACACAGATTATAACATTAAAAAGAAGCTTTACTCTATTCCTGGATTCTTCTCACAAAGTGCGTGAACTCTTCAATTTTCAACATCCGGCATTTATCTTATACTTTAATTGCGCTGGATGAAAGAAATCCTCCGTATATAACAACGAAAGAGGTGATTCCATTGACCTGATTCAAGGCGTGGATGATTCTGTAAAACGAGTTTGGCCGCTGCCATTGGCCGCTGCCACCCTCAAAGAGATGGGGATGGATGTTCTACAAGGAATCATAGCACGCAACAGCACAGAATGAAAAAAGTGCTTTCATCGGATATAACCCTAAATTTCAAAACTCAAAATCAAAAAACGAAGGGCAGCACTTCGATGTATTTCGTGCGCCTAAAATGAAAGGAAATGAAAACAATGAAAAATATTAAGAAAATAATTGCATTGATTGTAGCTATCACATCCATCATGGTTTATGCATTGCCTGCATATGCCATTGATGTAACTACTGGAAAGTTCATTGGCAACGTATCAACCAATAGTGGCCCCCTCAATGTACGAGACCAACCTGGAACTTATGGTAACATTACCAGTTCCCTGCCTCATAATAGTTCGTATTATTTTGCTGGGTATTACCAAGATGAAAACCCCTTGTGGGCCGATAGTTGGCTTTTCGTTTATGAACAGGGAGCTACCACGGCACCTACGGGTTTTGTTAAAGCAAAATATATAACATGGCTTCCCTCCTATGAATATAGCAGTGACTGTTTTACGACAACTGTTGAAGTTACTCCTGGCCAGTTTGTTCATCTTAGGGAGAAACCTTCTACAACTGCAACTTCCATTGGTCATCTCCATAATGGTGATATTGTTCTAGTGCTGAAAGCATATGATTCTCCTGTAAATGGATGGACTCACATTGCTACTTCTCAAGGTACGGGTTGGATTAAGACAAATTTCTTGCATACTCAGGGCTAATCCCATACAATGGCCAATTTAAGTGTAATACAATTAAAATTGTAAATTGATTTAATAATTACCCGAGGCTGAAAATGATAAGTTCTTACATTTCAGCCTCGGGCTTTTATCTTTTCTTACCCTTTAGCAGGTACTCTCTTTATAAAACAATGATAAATCTCTACAAGAAGATCTCTGTTTGTTACGCCCTGTAGGTTTAGTAGTATCCCATCTTCATACAGAAATATCTTGTTTTGCTCAATGGCATCTCCCTCAATCGGCCTAATACGATAGTACGATATCCCAGGCTCCATGGGATAGAGATAATACTCTACTGTCGGCATTTCATAGCCGGTGAAGAATTGGCTGTGCATAACCTTTGTCTTTTCCGTATTCTGAAAACCTGGCGCATACGTTAACGGAAGCAATGCGCAATCCTCCGGAACATGAATCATCTGTCCTTCCGCGGCATAGAAGCTCCATGATCCTACATCGGAAAGATCCACCGTTTCAGTTTCCCCATCGGAGGAAACAACAGAAAAAGAATCTGTAGCATTTTTATTGGAAGTGATCGTATATATGCCTGGCTGAATATCTAATCCAATGACATAGCTCTCTGATTCGCACGCGGCGATTTCCTCTACGGTACTTGCAGTGTCATACTCACTGTGGATCTGCCAGGGAAAGGGCGTTGCCGCAGGGCTTTCGGCGAGGGAAATTCCCGCAAGCATGTTTATCAGCAAAACAAAAAAGCAACCTATTTTTTTCATTGTGATTTGCCTCCTTTAGCCATTCGACATTTCATATTGTATTCCACAAACGCTGCCGTCATGGGCGTGCAAAGCGACGGTGGCCGTGTTGTGT